>JAIRUF010000092.1 GCA_031254555.1 Oscillospiraceae bacterium
CCGGAGTGAACTTCTGAGCTTTTTTTTCAATAAGCACTTCGTCACCTGCACAAACCGATATCTTAGATTTTGTATATACGTCGGCAACGCGTAAGTATAGCTTTATATCTTCTTTTGACTCAATGTTAAGCCTTTGCGGAACAACATACCTTACACCGTCCACACCTTTGGTATAGGCATACTTGTTGCCTGTGCTCTTGCCGTCTTTTATATATTTTGCGGCTCCAAGACCGGCTATCTGGCTTTCAAGGGTCACATAGTCTACAAGGTCATGAACCTGAAGCACATTACCGCAGGCAAAAACACCTTTGTGGCTGGTCTCCCGCATCTCATCTACAACAGGTCCGCTTGTCACGGGGTCCATCTCTATACCGATTTGATTTGAAAGCTCATTCTCGGGTATGAGTCCGACTGAGAGCAACAAAGTGTCACACTCGACATATTCCTGCGTGCCCTCAATGATATTGCGGTTTTCATCTACATTGGCGATGGTGACGCCCTTGAGACGATCATCTCCATGGACCTCAACTACAGTGCAGCTAAGTTTTAGAGGAATACCGAAATCGTCAAGGCATTGTACAATGTTTCTTGTAAGCCCGCCGGAATAGGGCATAAGCTCGCAGACCATCTTGACCTGTGCACCTTCAAGTATCATGCGTCGTGCCATAATGAGACCGATGTCTCCGCTGCCCAGGATGACTACCTTTTTACCCGGCATATAGCCGTCGATATTTACAAACTTCTGAGCGGCTCCGGCAGTCATAACACCGGCAGGACGTGAGCCCGCAATGTCAAGCGCACCTCGGGAACGTTCGCGGCAGCCCATGGCCAGGATAATTGCCTTCGCGTCAATTTCTATAAGGCCGTCCTCTTTATTTACGGCTATGATATTGTTTTCGTGAGTTATATAAGTAACCATGGTATCGGTCTTAACTTCTATCCGGCTGTCCTTTAAAAGCTCTATGAATCTGTGTGCATACTCAGGTCCTGAGAGCTCTTTTTTAAAGTAGTGAAGCCCAAATCCTGTATGTATGCATTGCTCAAGTATGCCGCCGAGAGTCTGTGCTCGTTCAAGTATTATTATGCGGGAAACTCCATTTTTTTCAGCTTCAAGCGCGGCGGCCATTCCAGCGGGGCCGCCTCCGATGACGACTAAATCATATTTTTGTGTAGATTTCACTTCACTTAGTCCTTTCGTAAAGAATCTTTGAATTGCCGCCGAACTTAGTAACTTCATTTATTGGGATACCAAGCTCACGGGATAAAATCTCCATAACCTTTGAACCGCAAAATCCGCTTTGGCACCGGCCCATTCCGGCCCTGGTCCTTCGCTTTACTCCGTCAAGGTCACGCGCTCCTGCGGGGACATTTATGCAGTCCCTTATTTCTCCCTCAGTAACTGTCTCGCAGCGGCAGATTATGCGTCCGTAGGCGGGATCTTTTTCAATGAGATCTATTTGCTGTTGTTCGGACATCTCCCTAAACTTGACAGGTTCCCGGCGTGACGGGTTGTAGTCAGGTTTTGTCTCAAGCTTACCGTCATATACAGATCGGAAAATCTCGTCCACATACAGCGCAATGGCAGGGGATGATGCAAGACCGGGAGATTCAATTCCCGCAACATTTATAAAGCGCTCGTTTTCTTTTGAAGGCTCTATTATAAAATCATCTGATGTGGGATGAGCCCGAACCCCTCCAAAGGATGTGATCGTATCTCTCATGCTTATGGAAGGTACGGCTTTTTGAGCAGATTTAAAAACATCCCTTAAAGCGATCTGTGAAATTGCCGAGTTATTTTTTTCCTCTATTTCAATGGTAGTTGGGCCGACAATTACATTTCCGTCAACCGTGGGGGAAACTAAAACGCCTTTTCCGAGCTTTGTGGGACACTGGAAGATAACACGTGAAACAACCGATCCGCGGCCTTTATCCAAAAGAGCATAGTCCCCCAGTCTTGGCTTTATCTCCGCGCATTTGTTGCCAATCATAGCTGATACATCGTCGCTGTGGGTTCCGGCCGCGTTTATCACATACCGTGAGTGTATATCGCCCTGCTGCGTACCAAGGACAAATACATTATCTTTAAACTCGGCAGAATTTACGCCGCAGTTTAAAAACAACTCGACACCGTTGCCTACAGCGCACTGCGCGGCCGCGGTAGTGAGCTCATAAGGGCAGACAATTCCGGCTGTTTTGGCGTGGAGCGCGCCCATAGCGTTGGGACTTATGTTTGGCTCGAGCTCTAACAGAGTCTGCCTGTCAATAATTTCCATTCCGGGAACACCGTTTCGAACACCTCTGTCATACAGATCCTGTAAAGTTTCCATCTCTTCCTGAGAGAAAGCGATGACAAGAGAGCCGTTGTTCTTGTACGGAACAAAAAGGTCTTTGCATACATTCGGCATTAATTTTGCTCCCTCTACATTGAGCTTTGCCTTTAAAGAGCCTGTTGCCGCATCAAAACCTGCGTGTACAATGCCGCTGTTTGCTTTAGATGCTCCCGTGGCTATATCGCTGTTTTTTTCCAACAATGCGATACTAAGGTTGTACTGTGAGAGCTTTCTTGCGGTCATGCAGCCTATTACACCGCCTCCGATAATTGCGATATCATAAAGCATAAAAAATTTTCCCACCCATTCCATTATAAATTTTTATGTCGCATATCATATATTTTAGCACTGATTTTTGTACAAATCAACCTAGTTTTCAAGTATTTTTACTTATGTAAGATTATGTTAAAAAACGTTTTAAAAGCTTTGGGTTTTTAAACATATTGCTTAAAAAAATTAGCTTATTGCAAATTTTCATCAATATTTTTAATCATAATGCACATAAAAGTATCAATTAAAATATTTTTGTAGATGTATTATATATGGAGCCAGTATATGACATTTAGTAAAGTTGATCTAACGGATGCAAGTCATATAAAAAGATTTGTTAAAATATAGATTATATGTATTAAAAATCTTAGTTTTATCAGCCATATTTTATATATTTCAGACAGATCAAAAAAGTTAAAAAACGGTAAAATTTGGGATTTTATATTTAATACTAATAAAAAAATGATTTAATAATTAATTTTATTGACTTTTTGAACAGCTTTTCTTACTTTATAAAAAGTAAGAGATAAATGTCAGGGAGAAGGTAAAATGAAAATTAAAGCAAAACTAAGTATTATCGTGATCGCCATTATGGCGGTCGTCGTAACCGGAGTCGCCGTCATACTGTTGCGGCAGGCGTCCGCCAT
>JAIRUF010000147.1 GCA_031254555.1 Oscillospiraceae bacterium
TGTCGGACATGGTCAGCGCTTCCTCCTGGTCGTGGGTGACCATGACGGTGGTAATGCCCAAACGCCTTTGGATGGCGCGAATCTCGCCCCGCAGCTTTTGCCGTACTTTCGCGTCCAGCGCCGACAGCGGCTCGTCCAATAATAAAAATGCCGGCGATAAGGCTATGGCGCGGGCTAAAGCCGTGCGTTGCTGCATCCCCCCCGAAAGCTGACGGGGATACTTGTTTTTATGCTCAAATAAATCTACCAGCCGCAGGGCTTCACATGCTTTTGCCTGCATTTCATCCTTGGATATTCCCTTTTTCTGCTGTAATCCGAACAGAATATTACCCATTACAGTCATGTTAGGAAAGAGAGCGTAGGACTGGAATACAATCCCAAAATTGCGCTTGGCGGCAGGCAGAAAGGTGGCGTCCCTGCCGTCAATGAATACCTGACCGTAATTGGCGCTTTCCAGTCCCGCGATAATACGCAGCAGAGTGGTTTTACCGCAGCCGGAAGGACCCAGTATGCAAACCAGTTCCCCTTTTTCAATTTCAGCACCTACATTGTTCAGCGCGACCTGCTTATCAAATTTCTTTGTTATATTTTTGATTTCTAAAAAAGCCATTTTAGTAACCTCCCTATGAAAAGGCGGCACGGCCGATTTCCGGACGCGCCAACCCTTGTGTATGTACCCAATATTTATTCCGCGGCGGATTTTCCGTCAAACTTCGCTGTCCATTTGTCAAGGATGCTATCACGGTTGGAAGCGACCCATGCCAAATCATTGTCGATAAGCTGATCAACAGGATCATTGGAGAAGCCGTCATATTTACCGCCTTTACCGTTGGCGAGGATGGGGTAATTGTCTTTATACATATTCATAGCTGCATCGGAAATCGCCCAGTCAAGGAAAGTCTGCGCCGCCAGATTGATGGTGCCCTTTTTGATCAGCGCGTTGGCTTCCAGGTCCCAACCGGAGCCATCCGACGGAAAGACAACCACGACAGGGTTTCCTTTTTTCACTTCCTTGATCCCAGCATACCCGAAGCTGACGCCTACCGCACATTCGCCGCTGCCTGCCATTTTCGCGGGCTTGGAGCCGGAATGCACATATTGCGCAATATTTTCATGTAGTTGCGTAAGGAAATCCCAGCCCGCATTGGTGCCCTTGCCTTTTAATTGAAGCAGGCCGGTGACGGTCAGCAGCCCTGTGCCGGAAGATGACGGATTGGACATCACGACATGACCTTTCAGTTCTGGCCGGAGCAAATCCGCATAGGATTTAATGTCAGAAGCTTTTAAGCCAAGCTTTTCAATCTCAACGGTATTGATGGTAAAAGCGGTTTCCCACACGTCGATGCCGACCCATGTCGGAACGGACTTGTCTGATTTGAATTTTTGCAGAATGCCGTCAACACCGACAGGAGCATAAGGCTCAAGCATATTGTTTGCGTCCAGAACCAGCAGAGAGGAAGCGGCGGTGCCCCAAATGAGATCAGCCTGGGGATTGTCCTTTTCAGCCAGCAGTTTGGCGGTGATAACGCCGGTGGACTCGCGGACGATGTTGACCTTGATGTCAGGATACTGGGCGTTGAATACCTTGAGGTATTCTTCGGTCAGGTCATCTTCCAAAGCAGTGTATGCAATGATTTCTCCTTTGTCTTTTTCGCCGGTGGTCTGAGTTTTGCCGCCTGAACAGGCTGTAAACGATATCGCAACTAACGCGATCATAAGAATTGCGAGACAGATAGATGTAATTTTTTTCATTTTCTCAACCTCCATTTATTTTGACAAGACCAGTTTATCACTGCAATGTAAAGTCCAATAGCGTTGTTTGGTAAAAATTGCGTAAAAAATACGTAATCTTTGTTTTTACTGAAATAAAAAATGCGGCTCGTAAATATGAGCCGCAAAAAATATTTATGAAAAATCATTTAATCCCTTGACAAAATCAAGCAGAAAAAATAATCCGTGAAGAATTGATTTATAATTGACGCAAAAGCCACTGAGAAGAAATAAAAATCTTTCTCGGCGGCTTTTTCAACCTACTACTTTACCACTATTGTCTATAATATATTTATCTCCATTCCAATCGGTTAAATAAATTAGTTCCCCCTCGATCAAGAATGGATTCGTATCATTGTCAGTGACAAAAATGTCTTTGCCAGAAAAAGACCATTCAACATTAAAATTTTTTGACAATTTTATTATTTCGAGTTCTCCATAAATAATATATCCATCGCAAAATTTATAAATAGAGAAACCAGTACCAAAGGTGAGAATTACTTTGTAAAACTTCAAGATTGCTTCATGATAATCAATAACAAATAGCGTTGTATCAATATACATAATAAGATTATTATCATTTATTATGGCGATGTCTTTTGTGCTACCAAATGGCGGACCTACTAAAATAAGTCTTTTCAAACTACAATCTGTTTCTATTTCTATACAGAAGGCCTTGTAATAATCTGAACGATTTATATTTAATGGATTAATGAGAACATCAAACGGTTTATTATCAGTTGAGTTAAATGTAAATGTTTTATCTTCTGATATTTTAATTTTAAAGTTTCCATTTTTAAGAATCATATAATCACCATATAAATTTTACTTTTTAATCGGAAAGTTCACAAGCCGAATTTACATATCGCAAAGAAAATCCACAGGCCGCTTTTGAGAAAGAAAAGGCGGTTTTTTGTGCGCATTCTTAATATGATAGCTAAAACCTCTCCCATCATGTAACAGGCACTGTATTTTGACGGCAAAAAACCCGAAAACCGTTGATAACACAGGGTTTACGGGCAATGGTGCTGGTGACCGGAATCGAACCGGTACTCTGTTGCCAGAACGGGATTTTAAGTCCCGGGCGTCTGCCAGTTCCGCCACACCAGCATATGATAAATTTAATTTTGTCAGCAGAACTATATTAAATTAAAAGTGTATATCTGTCAAGTAAAAATAAGTTCAATGTTTTCACATTCACATTCTTTAATCATGTACGAACTCACTTATCCGTGATCCTGTAAAAACCCATAGAATTTTTGCATTCAAAGCGAAACAACTGCCGAGTAAGCTATATTAGTTTTGCTACCTGTAAATTTTTTTAACAGTCAAAAAAAATTTACAAAAAAGTGGTTGACGTTTTGACGCATACCGTATAAACTACTTATACGGTATGCAATTGCTATAGTATATTACTTACAGGAGGTCTAACAATGGATTACTCAAGTTTTGCAACTAAAGCGTTTATTGAATTTAATAAAATCATGTCAAACGGTCAAAAAGATATGTTTGAAAACATCAATCGCGCAAACAAGGGAGAGCTTTTTGTTTTGCATTTCTTATCAACACATAAAACTCAGGTAATCCCATCTGAAATAAGCACAGCGTTACACGCCACAACAGGACGAATATCAGCGTTGCTCGGCAGTTTAGAAAAAAAAGGACAGATTGAGCGCGAAATTGATAAAACCAACCGCAGGAACATTATTGTAACTATTACCGATGCCGGACGAGAACGGGTAGAAACAGAAATGAAAGTCATAAATGAAAGTCTTTCCCAGATATTTATTGAAATGGGTGAAGCGGATACAATTGAATTTTTGCGTTTAATAAGGATTTTTTTAGTACTGGCACAAAAACATTTACCAAATAATTGTCAAAGCGAATAAACTCGTGTGATAAAAATATATGCGGGCTTTAATGTCCGTATAAAAACAGCCCTATACCTTACACGGTAAATTACAGATACAGATTAAACTAAGCCCCGTATTACTGACAAGCATCTAAACGCGGCTTATAAAATAATCATTATAAAAATGGAGGTCTCCACATGGTAAAAATTTTCAAGAACCTCAAGCCGAAAGAATGGCTGATGGCAGGTGTCAGCCTTATCTTCGTCGTATTGCAGGTCTGGCTTGAACTAAAGATCCCCGACTACATGTCGGAAATCACAAAACTTACACAGACGCCGGGCAGCGCAATGAGCGATATCTGGCTCAACGGCGGCTATATGCTGCTGTGTGCGCTAGGCAGTCTTGTTGCCGCAATTATCGTTGGTTATTTTGCGGCCCGTATCGGCGCGTCATTTTCACAGCGGCTACGCAGTCTGTTGTTCAATAAGGTCGAATCTTTTTCAATGGAAGAAATCAACCGTTTTTCAACATCCAGCCTTATCACGCGCTCCACAAATGACATCACCCAAATACAAATGCTGATTGTCATGGCTTTACAGTTGATCGTCAAATCGCCGATTATGGCGGTGTGGGCCATTACTAAAATCGCGGGCAAAGGATTTGAATGGTCGTTGGTAACGGGCGGGTCCGTCTTGATATTATTGATGATGGTTTCGATGTTGATGGTGT
>JAIRUF010000027.1 GCA_031254555.1 Oscillospiraceae bacterium
GTCTTCTTGTGTCAAACGGCTGTAATCCGTCTTCATATAAGCTTCACAAAGCCATTCATCGCTGTGATTGACACACTGTCGCGCGGAAAGTCCGTCCTCAACATCGCGATTGCGGTATAATTTTAGCCATTTTTCTACTGTGCCTTTCCATTTACCGTAATAATCGATGCGGCCTAATTTTTTACGTTTTACAAAGCCGTCATTCTTGCAGTAGCCGAAGAATGTTTCCTGTCTGCTATCGTGAGGCTTATGCGCTTCCCAAACCATAATACAAGGGTTGGTCCCTATCGGATAAAATATGTCGTCTGGCATTGAGAATACAGCCTTTAAGGTGTGCTTCTTGAACAACCTCTCGCGTACGTCTTTAAACTTTGTCCCAATAGCGCAGCTCATGGGTACAACAACGACGCCGGTTCCGTTCACAGTTAGTATTTCCAGCAGTTGTTCTACAAACTCCAATTCACATTTATCCGTTTGCGAATATGGCGGATTAATCAAGCCGATATTTACATTTTTTGCCTTAACCTCCTTTACAATATCCTGGTTAAAACAATCGCCTTTATATACGTTCGATTTACCGTCCTGTCGGATTATCATATTAGCAACGGCAAGTGTATAAAGTCCATCGTCAAATTCTATTCCGTATAATTGTTCCTGGCGGATTTTTTCGGCTTCCTTCGGGTTTGCGTTCCTTAGCATCTTGCTCATGGCCGTTATTAGGAACGAAGCCGAACCACAGCATATATCAATAACGCGGCTGTATTTATTCACGTCGGCCAAATCACACATAAACTCGGTTAAATGCTGGGGGGTTAACACAATGCCCAAACCGCTACCATCGCCGCCGGAATACTTGATAAATTCGTGATAGAACACTCCGAGCGAGTCCACCGTATTATCGGCGTAGTCCATCATCGGTTTGATTTTCAACTCAAGTTGTTCAAGATACCAGGTGATAGACTTCTTTTGAATAAGCGGGATACTCGAAAATTTTGTATTTTCCTGCAAAGTCCTAAAAACCTGTTTTATATATATGGTTCTATCGTTTCTAATACCGCTGTTTATTAATACATTTTCAATCGCGGATTGTATATTCGACATAACTGCTTTAAATGAGGGTAAATCTGTATACATTTTACAAAAATCTTTGTCCGAAAGCGCAATCAGAATACCCGCAATGAAAATTGGTTTATGGGTTTCAACTACTTTTATTTCCCGCAGGTAGTCATGCATTTCAATAGCTGTCTCACGTATTTCATCAAGCGAATATTTTTTTTGAAGGCTTTCACCTTTAACAAGTTTTATATAGTTTTTCGGTTCCAGGATTATATCTGTTGCTTTTTTGAGCGGCAGATAAGTATCTTGTCCTTTCGGCCAATGAAAAGCGCTAACATTCATATTAGCAACCGTTGTTCCGCTTATTGCTACCGCAATAACATTGTATTGCTCTTTCAAAAATTTAGTGTAGTACAAAACTCCGTCAACGGCAAAGCCACGCGGGCTGCTTAAATCCTCGCTGATATGTTTTTTAACTGAGTTTTTACACTCAACCATGATGATTGTATTAATATCATCGTTCATTGTGATAATGTATTCTGGTTTTGCTTTGCCGTTGCCACTTTGTGAAAAATCGTCCAGAGCACAATGAACAGGCTTTCCCCCGGCTTTTTTCAAAAGGCTGTCGATTTCATCGACAGGGGAAACATCGCCCTGCGGAAATACATAGCCCCAACCGTTATTGCCCAACACACATTTCATTTCCTGTAGTGTAAGGCTTTCGGTATACCGCTCAATCGCCATAACAGCCGCATTCTCCTCATGGACAATACAATAGGACATCACTAAAAATTTCAGTTTTTAGTGATCCCAATAATATATTTAGTATTATAACATAAGGGCAGCCAGAGTACAGCTCCCCTTTTAAAGCGCAATTGACGAGTGGGTTTCAGTAACAGGCGCAGGCTCGACCTCCCAATGGATGATGTTCCTGGTGCAAGTACTTGAACCGCCGATGCTGCCTTTTATTTTCCTTACGGCGATCAATTACTTTGTGCCGATCCCGGCGGGCGGAACTGTATGGGTAGCTATTTCTTTGGCATAATAGCGATCATTGTTATCGTCATTCAGAAAAACATCAAAAACCTGTGATGGCGCCTATGCTGCGTGAATAGCGATCGTGCCTAATAATCAGGAAAGACCTTTAAGAATCGCTTTAAAAAGATCGCCTTTGGTATCGTTTCCCGTTACCTTATCAAGGGCTTTAAGGGCCGTGCTTCCCCCATCAAAGGAAATACCGAACTTACTGCTTAAGGTTTTGCCCAATTCGGAAGCAACGCTTGTTTGTTCTTTTTTGCCTCCGGATCCTACAAGGGTGGAAGCCAGACTTGCAATAGATCCAAGCGCCGCTCCCGAACCGGAATTACCGACAATCGCTTGGGCCAGGCCTTCAATGCCGCCAGAGGCTTTTTTTGTTGTCTCCGCTTTACCGAAAGAGAACAGAGAACCGGCCAGTCCGGCCAGTCCGGCCAGATCTCCAAGTTTGGAACTGTTAAGCGTCCCCGTTTTTGCCACAGAAGCAAGCGCGCCGCCCAAAACACCTGCGGCCCCGCCGCTTTTGCCCAACAGGGCCGGAACAATCGCCGCCAAATCCAGACCGGGGATCTTTCCGTCTTTGGATACTTTTTCGCCCGCTAAACCCGCAGCCGCGGCCGCAACACCCGATAAAACATTTAATGCTGATAACGCCATATCTACCTCCAAATTTAATTTCATA
>JAIRUF010000036.1 GCA_031254555.1 Oscillospiraceae bacterium
TATCATTCTCCTTAATAACGAAGCGGTGATAAAGTCCGCCCCTCATTATCCTGCATAAATTTCTTGTTTATTAATTATTTTAGGGACTGTTTTAATATACTCAGACCGGTATCAATTTCCTCGTAACTGATGGTAAGGGGGGGCAGCATACGTAAGAGAGATTTTGCGGTGAGGATCAAAAGGCCGTTTTTGAAAGCTGCCTGAGCCGCGTCTTTTGACGTCATTGTCTTAAGCTCTATACCGATCATAAGACCCATACCGCGAACGCTTTTGACCTCATCTATCCCGTAAAGCTTTGAGCGGATATACTCACCCTTTTCCCTTACGTCTTTGAGCAGAGACTCATCTATATGAGACAAAACAACCCGCGCACCCGCGCACACCACCGGATTTGCTCCAAAAGTGGTCCCGTGCGTGCCGGGAGTGAACACGTCCTTTAGCTTTTCATCGCACAGGCACGCGCCTATGGGCAGACCGTTGCCCAGCCCCTTAGCGCTTGTAAGGATATTTGGCTCTATGCCGTAATACTCGCTTAAATATAAATAACCTGTGCGTCCGGCGCCGGTTTGAACCTCATCAACTATTAAAAGTATATCTCGTTTTTTACAGATATTAAAAAGAGTTTTTACATACTGCGTATCCAAAGGGCAAACTCCGCCCTCGCCCTGGATCAGCTCGATTATGACGGCACAGATGTCATCGGCGTTTAAAATGTCATTTAAAGAGTCGGCATCATTTGCCTGCATATAATCAAAACCCTGGTTAAAGGGGAAGAAAAACTGATGAAATTCTTCCTGCCCCGTGGCTGTCAGCGCCGCCATTGTCCTGCCGTGAAACGAGTTATAAAGACTTATTATCTTATCGCGCCCGCGGCCGTACTTGTCAAAGCTGTACTTCCTAGCAAGCTTAATGGCGCATTCATTTGCCTCGGCGCCCGAGTTGCACAGGAACACCTTGGAAAACCCTGACTTTTCACACAGCTCCTTTGAGAACATGGCGCTGGGCTGATTGTAGTATAGGTTTGATGTGTGCTGAAGCTGCTTTGCCTGAGCCCCAACAGCATGTGCCCACTCATCGTTTCCAAACCCGATTGAAACAACGCCGATCCCGGACGAAAAATCTATATACTCACGGCCGTCCTCTCCCGTTATGACGGCATTGTTCCCGCTAAGTAAAGCCGCGTCGTATTTTGCGTAAGTATTCATCTGGTATTTATAGTCCATTGCCTTTATTTCATTAAAATTCATTTATATCATCACCTTTATTACAGGAACATGGTTCCAATACCTTCACGGGAGAAAACCTCAATGATTATCGAATGAGGGAGCCGGCCGTCTATTATATGTGTGCGCTTTACGCCCCTTCTTACAGCCTCCACGCAGCAGTCTATTTTTGGAATCATGCCGCCTGAGATTATTCCCTGTTTTTTAAGTGCGGGTACCTCGCTTACATTCACGCTTGAAATCAAGGTGTCCTCATCGTCCTTATCGCGCAAAAGGCCCCTCACATCGGTCATCAAAAGAAGCTTTTCAGCATGGAGGCTGGAGGCTATACGGGAGGCCGCAAGGTCTGCATTTATGTTGTAGACGTTGCTGTCATCTCCGCCGGCAATGGTGGATACAACAGGTATATACCCCTTTTCCATCGCGTCGTTAAGAGTTGTTACGTCAATGTCAACTATCTCTCCGACAAAGCCTAAATCTGCCTTGCCTTTTTTCTTTTGCGCCTTTATCATATTGCCGTCCAGCCCGCAAAGGCCAAGTGCCCTGCCGCCGCGATCACCTATGAGCTGTACCAAACTTTTGTTGACCTTGCCCGCAAGCACCATTTGCACAACATCCATGGTCTCACGGTCAGTGTAACGAAGCCCGTCGACAAACCTGGTCTCTTTGCCGATTTTTTCCAGCATCTCCGTTATCTCCGGGCCTCCGCCGTGCACCAAAACGACGTTGATTCCGACAAGGGATAAAAGCACAATGTCAGTTATGACAGCGTCGCGCAGTTCATCACTTACCATTGCGTTGCCGCCGTATTTTACAACAAATGTCTTGTTGTAGTACTGCTGAATATACGGCAGTGCCCTTACCAGTATTTCGGCCCTGTCTGCGTCTGAAATTTTCATAGGGGGAAGCCACCTTCCGTTTGATACAGGTTTTATGTTCTGTAATCTCCGTTTATTTTTACATAGTCATAGCTTAGGTCACATCCAAAAGCAACCGCTGCACCTTGGCCGTCTTTAAGGACTATGGTTATTTCAACCGTTTTTGAGGATAGGACTGCCTTTGCGGCAGATTCGGAGAATTCACAGCCGCTGCCGCCTTCACACACTTTGACACTCCCTGTGTCTGAGTTAAAGTAAACATCGGCCTTAGACACGTCAAAATCCGCTCCGCTGTATCCCATTGCACAGAGTATGCGCCCCCAGTTGGCGTCAGAACCAAACATGGCGGTTTTAACCAAAGAAGAGTTTATAACGCTTTTAGCTATCAGTTTAGCGGCGCGATCGTCATAAGCTCCGCTTACTTTGCACTCAATTAGTTTGGTTGCGCCCTCGCCGTCCATTGCCATTTCGCGCGCAAGCTTTATACAGCACATTGTAAGGGCCTGTACAAAGATTTTATAGTGTTCGCTGTTCACATCTATAATTTCATTTTCAGCAAGGCCGTTTGCCATGACCGAAACCATATCATTAGTTGATGTGTCGCCGTCTATACTGAGCATGTTAAAGCTTTTATCAACGGCAAGAGTCAACGCCTTTTGCAGCGCGCCGCCGTCTATTTTCACATCTGTCGTAACAAAACACAGCATTGTTGCCATGTTGGGGTTTATCATGCCTGATCCCTTTGAGACAGCCCCTATTTTGCACAGTTTATCGCCAAGATAAAACTCGGCGGAAACTTCCTTAATAACTGTGTCAGTGGTCATAATGGCCTTTGCGGCGAGGGAAGAGCCGTCAGCGCTCAGTCCGGCGGAGAGCTCCGCAATGCTGTTTTGAATGGGCTCAATCGGAAGAGGGACGCCGATAACTCCTGTGGACGCAACGATGATATCACAGCTTTTAAGGCCCAGCGCTTTAGCTGTTATTTCGCAGGTTTTATAAGCTTTTTCCACCCCGTCGCTGTTGCAGGTATTGGCAATTCCGCTGTTGCATATCAAGGCCCTTGACTTGCCGTCTTTTATATTTTCTTTTGTCACAAATATGGGAGCTCCGCACACAATGTTTTTTGTGTAAACGGCGGCTGTGTCGCACTCTTCCTGTGAAGATATGAGAGCCAAGTCCAGCGCCGATTTATTTTTTCGTATTCCGCAGTTTATGCCGTTTGCCAGAAATCCCTTCGGCGCGCAAACACCGCCGTCAATAAACTTTATCGTCTCCATATAAATAAAATACTCCTTGATGTTGGCAGATTTTTATCGGTCCCTATGTCTTTTTTTACGTCTGCTTCGTGAAAAAGCAAGGCCGCCGAATCCGCCTACGATTGACATATAAAATCCCAGGTCATAGAAAAATCCTGTGTTGTTGACCTCATAAATTCTCGCGTCCGTAAAAAGTGCCGCGATAAGTGAGACCGGCGCTATCCAGCCGTGCCATATTCCGGAGAAGAACCCGGCCTCACTTATACTTGGAACATCGCTTGGCATGCACCCGGTCATCAAAACCGTTAAAAGAACCGCAAGTAAAATCAGGACGATGAGCCTTTGTTTGTCTATCTTCATATAAATTACCTCGCTTTAAAATGTTGCAGGGATGAATTTCAGCCCCTCATTTTCCGGCAGGCCAAATAGAATATTCATGTTCTGAACCGCTTGGCCGGCCGCGCCCTTAACCATATTGTCAATGGCGGACACCGCTATGAGAGTATTGGTCCTTTCGTCCAAATGCAGTGAGATGTCGCAAAAGTTGCTGTGCTTTACATCGCGCAGGTTGGAAATGGAGCCCTGCGGGAGAACTCTGATAAAAAATTCATCCATATAAAAATGCGCATATGCTTTTGTAATGTCACTTAAACTCACATCACATATAAGTTTAGCGTATATAGTAGAGATTATTCCGCCGTTTACAGGCAGCAGATG
>JAIRUF010000032.1 GCA_031254555.1 Oscillospiraceae bacterium
GAAAAAACACATCTTATAAAATTATAGTTTGGATAATCACTCTGCTTATTATCATTATACTTTTAGATGCACGGATGAGGCCAATGATAAAAACTGTAGCGGCAAATCAGGCAAGCAACCTTGCCACATCTATCATCAATGAAACGATAAATGAAGTTATGTTGGATGAATCATTAACCTATACTGATTTAATAACTGTGGAAAAGGATGACGATGGCAGGATAACTGCAGTTAAGACAGATATAATAACGATTAACAGACTTCGTGCACAGGTGAGCGCTCAGTGCGTAGAAAAGATATCACAAATTCACAATAGAGAAATCAAGGTGCCAATCGGTTCACTTATGGGAAGTGAGTTTTTAGTTGGAAGAGGACCAAATATTAAAATATACATAAATCTGACAGGAAGTGTTGAAACCCAAGTGCGCAATGATTTAAGCAGTGCAGGTATAAATCAAACATCGCATAAGATAATGCTGGATATCTCTGCTGACATAAACATAATCTTCTCCAAAAACCAAACCACGTCCAATGTCGATACATCAATGATAATTGCTGAAACAGTGATAGTGGGAGTAGTACCGGACACATATGCCGATTTGGGGATGCTGGCATCACAGCCAAGTCAAAAATAGAACTGTTATTAACGCAGTAGATTTGTTATAATAATTTTAATGATTCTGTTGGGGGATGTGCAGATGACAGACTTTGATAAAAAGAAACTCAGAGCCTTAGAACTTACCGATATGATTAATTATTACAGCCAAAAATATTATGAGCAAGACGATCCTGAGATAGATGATTTTGAGTTTGACAAGCTAATGCATGAGCTCATAAGTATAGAGGAAGAATTCCCGTCACTTTTAAAGCCGGACTCACCTACGCACAGGGTGGGGGGAAAGGCAGACGGGCAGTTTACCTCTGTTGTCCATGAGGTGCGAATGGAGAGCTTGCAGGACGCATTTAGTGAGGAAGAGCTTGACAGCTTTGATAAAAGAGTAAAGTCGGTGAACATCTCTGCTCGATATGTTGTAGAGCCTAAAATTGACGGATTGTCCGTCTCCCTTGAATATACAGACGGAGTTTTTGTAAGAGGATCCACCAGAGGTGACGGTGATATAGGAGAGGATATAACCGCAAACCTTAGAACCATACAGGCAATTCCGTTAAAACTTAAAAAGAAAATACCCTTTATTGAGGTAAGGGGAGAGGTATATATGCCCACGAGGTCGTTTATAGATTTAGTGGAAAAACAGGAACTGAACGGGGAGATACCGTTTAAGAATCCGAGGAACGCGGCCGCCGGATCACTGAGGCAAAAAAATTCAAAAGTTACAGCCGGCAGAAAACTGGATATATTTGTATTCAACATACAGCGCATGGATGGTATGATCGTGGAGACGCATATGAGCTCGCTTGATTTCTTAAAGTCGCTTGGCTTTAAGGTAATACCTTTTTATGAAAGTTTTAGTTCTATGGAAGAAGTAAAATCAATGATAAAAACTATAGGTGAAAAACGCGGTACCTTAGCTTTTGGTATAGACGGAGCCGTAGTTAAGGTCGATGATTTTGAAGTGAGAAAAAAACTTGGCAGCACGTCGAAGTTCCCCAAGTGGGCTGTAGCTTTTAAATATCCTCCTGAAGAGAAAATAACAAAAGTGGAGCGAATAGATGTAAATGTCGGCAGGACCGGTGCGCTGACTCCGGTGGCAATTCTTACTCCCACACTTGTGGCGGGGTCAACTGTGTCCAGAGCTGTTTTGCACAACGAAGATAATATAGCTCAGAAAGATATACGAGTTGGTGACACGGTGATAGTAAGGAAAGCAGGGGATATTATACCAGAGGTGTTAAAATCACTGGAACATGAGCAGGATTCAGTACCATTTGAGATGCCCATGAAATGTCCGTCTTGCTCTTCCCCGGTTAGAAGGGAGGAGGGCGAGGCTGCAGTGAGGTGTAATAACCCGCAGTGTCCTGCACAGCTACTGCGCGTGCTTATACATTTTTGCTCACGAGACTCTATGGATATTGAGGGTTTAGGCGAGGCCGTTCTCAGAACATTGGTAGCGAAAGATATGATAAATACCCCGTCCGATATTTACAGATTAAAGGCAGAAGATATAGCCGCTCTTGAGAGGCTTGGTGAAAAATCGGCAAACAACCTTATAGAGGCAATAGAGCAATCAAAAAGCAACGATTTATACAGGCTGATTACAGCGCTTGGAATAAGGCATGTGGGACAAAAGGGAGCTAAACTGCTTGAGCAGAGATTTTATACTTTACCCGCGATTATGGAGGCCAGTGCGGATGAAATGGCTCAGATAGAAGGATTTGGCTCTATAATGGCAAGCAGTGTGCGATATTATTTTGACTTGCCTCAATCAAAAAAATTGGTACAGGAATTGGAAGAGTTTGGAGTTAACATTAAATCTAAAAAAACAGTTAAGGGTAGTCGTTTCGCGGGCAAGGTGTTTGTGCTGACAGGATCTTTGCCAAATTACTCAAGGGCTCAAGCCACAGAGCTGATTGAAAGTTTTGGAGGAAAAGCATCGTCATCCGTGTCAAAGAAGACTGACTATGTCTTGGCCGGCGACGATGCGGGAAGCAAGCTTGCAAAGGCGAGAGAGCTTGGTATAAAAGTGATTACCGAAGATGAGTTCAACACCATGATAGATATTTAAAAGCGGCCCCAAATGCGCCCATTGACATAAAATGCAGGTGACTTACGGTATGTGTGATATTAATGCGGTTGACGTATTTTCAATGGCGCATTTAAAGGCTGTACCCGTATGGATATAAAATGTGCAAGACCACCATTAATTAAAAGGGTGGTCTTGCACTGCTATGGAGCTTGTGTGGCTAGATGAACAACCTTTCCTGTGTCGCAGGAGTGGCTATGCCGTTTTGCGGCAGGCCTTGATCTCTTTGGAATTGCTGTACCGCGGCTTGAGTCAACGGTCCGAAAATGCCATCCGGTATCACGCTTGTGTATCCTCTTGTGTAAAGCGCTGCCTGTATAAGGTAAGTTAAGTTACCGCGCGCCCCAGGATTTATGTTTATAGTAGCCGCTCTGGTGGCAGGGCCGAATATTCCGTCAACTACAAGATTTCGCCCGAATTGGCTGTTGAGTTCTGTCTGCAACCCTATAACCAAAGCGGCTTTAGTTAGGCGGCCAAAAATGCCGTCTACAACTAGATTGGTGTTATATCGTGAGTTTAAGGTGCTTTGTATCTGTCTGATAGCTGGATCGCCGGATCCCGGCGGTGTAGGCGGCTCCGGCTTTACGGGAGGAGGTTCCGGGATTTCATCCTTTAGCTCAAAGTATATCGAATACAGCCTCGACCATGTACCTGGACCCACAACGCCGTCCGGGGTTAAGCCAAAACGTTGTTGGAAAGCTATTACAGCATTTCTTGTAGCAGATCCAAATGCACCATCCTGAGCAATTACAGGTATATCAGAATAAAATTCGGCTATGAAATTGATCATAAACTGCAGCCGTGAGACCAGTCCGCCGGAAGCGCCTATACCTATAGCCGTATTTGGCGGAATGTCATTTAAGACAATCCGGTCGCCCTCGCTGTTTAGCTCCCCAAGTCTTGTAACGGCAACATAATACCATGATATTTTATTCCATGTTGCCCTGTCTATCACACCGGTTTGAGGTAAATATGATATTTGCTGGAAGATTTTCACAGCATCGGTGGTAGTCGTGCCAAATACTCCGTTCGGGTTTGAGATAGCTGGTATCAACGGATAGTCTTGCCTTATTCGATTTAGATATAATTGCATCAATTGTACATCAGATCCCTGAGTTCCTTGGGATAATGGCAGTCCCGGGAAAGATTCGATGATTGGATTTATTGGTGCTGTGTAAATATTTAGATCATTGGGATAGTAATACCGCAGAATTTGCATCGGCGTATAGCCGTTGTTGGCCAACGTCACCGTTCCCCACTGCAATAAACCGGAGCAATTTGAAATTCTTCCGTCACAGTAGGAGGTAAAAAAGGGCTCATTTAAATTAGGCCGGCGCAGATACTCGCCAAGTATCCGGTCAACAATCACGCTTATACTTAAGTAAATCTCATGGCCTTCAGTAAATGCCTGATCAGTATAAACTGAATTTGTGATATCAAAATTATAACCTCTGCTTCGATACCACTCAGTGTAAATGCGATTTAAGGCTATATTCATGATGGCGCGGATATTTGCCTCCAGCGAAGAGGCCGGCCATGTTGGATAAATTTCACTTGATGCAACATTTTTTATGTATAAAGCAAACGGAACTCTTACATTCCTTGCGCTGGCATTATACTGACCTAAATGTATGGTGATAAAATCAGGGACAAAGACATTACGTGGGGCTCTTCCTCCGCGTGGTGCCTGAGTGTTTTGCACAGGGTTCTCTATCAAATGGTTCTCCGGCAAGTTTATTACATGTTCTGGATTTTCTCCGGTTACAAGAGGATGCATATCAACATTGAGAATGGACTCCTGAGTATCAAATATCTCTACCCCGTTTATAACTTCGGTGACATATCCGGGCTTGGATACAGATACCCGGCATTCAGAATAAGGGATTCCCGTATAACCTGGATTTAATGAAAAAGACTTATCCGGCGCATAAAGATCCGGACATTCAGTTAAACCGGAATCATCGGTGACGGATGTGTGTAAGACATTATTGTTCATATCCTTAATTGTCACATACGCGTCCGATACCGGTATTTCCTCATTTGCCAGGCTGGTTTTAACAGTTAAATCTCCCTGACCCATAAAAACTCCTCCTTATGTTTACTTTAAATTGGTGTTGAAGTTTACGCCTTTAACCATGTGCGCATAATAGAAACCTGCCTGAAAGTTCGTTTTTTTAGGTATTTTGGCTTTTTCGGTTTTGACAGATTTTGTACCAATCACCCGGAATCCACTAAAAACTATAAATGTATTGCGGGTAATGCAGGGCGAGAATGCATCTTTTTAAGCCAGTTTCGTATGATGTGCGAGCGTATGCGCATATACTTCAAATGCATGACTTAGCAAAGGCTGCTGGTTTTTGATTAAAAACTGTAAAATCAACTTAATCGCAGTTAAAAAGTATCTTACTTATCAGTTTATGCACTTTTTATATACTGGTGATTTCTTGATTTATAAAAAATTAGAATTCAAAATTCTTAAATTTAGAAAAATGAGCATAATAAATATTGTCAGCAAAATTTATAAACTTTAAAAGAAGGAGGTTATACTGAATGTTGGAACTGATTTCCGCCATTATCACAGGAGGAATTGCCGGATTTATTGCCGGTAAAATAATGAAAGTTAATATGTCGCTTGTGTGGACGATTGTCATTGGCATATTGGGTGGATTGATAGGCGGCTTTATTGCAAGCATCCTAAACTTAAGCGGCGGCTGGCTTGTAGGAATGGCAATAGCGGTGGCCGGATCTTGCCTCTTGATTTGGCTTATAAATAAGTTTAAAAAGTAGAGAAATAACAGAATAAAACAAAGATCCAGAAGAGATAAAACTCTTCTGGATCTTTGTTATGCTTTAATAATCATTATTTTAGTCACGATGATTTTTCTAAGTCCTAAAGATAGGATAGTATAGTTTTATTCAATTGACAAAGCCTGGTTAGAAGTGTATTATTATAAACATAACGAACATTTGTTCTACTGATTAAAATAAAGCCAAGAGATAAGGTAAGCAAGCGATTAAAAGTAAAATTGATATAGCAAAAAGGAGGTGAGAACGTGAAAAAAATTATATCTTGGAATCAGGTTCCGCTGATAATGGATATTGAAGTGGCGGCGTCTTTATTTTCTGTAACTGAGCAGACCGTGAGAAACTGGATCAAAGACAGGGATTTACCGATTATAAAAATGGCTAAAACAGTTAGAATTGACAAAAATGATTTATTGCTGTGGATCAACGATAAAAAATTAGTAAAGACAGATAATGTTTAAAGGAGCAGGATGATGAGCACGATAACGCCAAGACAAATGCTGTGTCCTAAAAGTAAAAAAAGCATTAAATTCCCCTATAATATGACTCCCACAAGAATCGTTGTGCACAATACGGCAAATGACGCCAGCGCAAACAACGAAATTTCTTACATGAACAGCAACAATAATCAGGTTTCCTTTCATTTCGCCATAGATGATAAAGAAGTGGTTCAGGGCCTGCCGCTGAATGTAAACGGCTGGCATGCCGGGGACGGAGGGGCAGGCAAAGGAAACAGAGAGGGCATAGGCATAGAGATATGCTACTCCAAATCAGGCGGGCAGAAATTTATAGAAGCTCAAAAACTTGCGGCAAGGTTTATTGCTCAGCTGCTTACACAGTACGGTTGGGGAATGGATAAGGTGACAAAACATCAGGACTACAGCGGAAAATACTGCCCGCATAGAACCCTTGACATGGGATGGGACAGTTTTAAAAGTATGATACAGGCTCACGTAAGCGTCAAGGCAGCGGATGTGTCAGATAAGCCCGCACCTACAAGCGAAATGAAGGTTGGGGACACAGTTATTATAAGTAAAGGGGCAGTGTATGGAGGAGTGACAACAGCGCGCGGCAAAACTGTACCGGCAGCGCAACTATCTCCAAAGAAGCACACAATAAGTAAAATACAGAAAAATAAAGGGGTAAGCGAGGCTCTTCTCAAAGAGATATCGAGCTGGGTTGCAATCTCCGGACTTGTGAAGACAAAAAGTGCAGAATCAGGTGCTGTAAAAATACAGACAGGCGCAACTGTCATGATAAAAGCGGGGGCAAAGTCGTATGATTCAAAGGCTCTGGCGTCGTTTGTGTTTAAGAATGCCTACAAAGTAGATGAGCTAAAAGGTGATAGAGCAGTGCTCGATAAAAAAGGCATCTGTACACCGGTTAACGTTAGGGATTTAGTATTAGCGACAAAATAGAGCCTGTAAGTTAAGAATCCTACGTTGACATTAGAAGCTTTAATATTTTTATGACAAGCAGCATAAACTTAAATAGACAAGCAAATATGCGCAAGGCTTTGCAAGGGAGGTTACAAATATGGGAATGGATTTTTTTGAATACATAGTAACAGATGGCCTGATACTTATCCCCGTCTTGTCTATAATAGGGATGGCCATTAAAAACACGCAGGCAATACCAAACAGGTATATACCTTTGATCTTACTCTTTGTCGGAATTTTATTTGGAGTTTTTATTATTGAAAGGTCTGCGTTTGGTGCAGTTCAGGGGATACTTGTGTCAGGTGCAGCGGTATACGGGCATCAGATATATAAACAAACAATATCAAAAGAAGAATAAATAATATAAAGGCCTGCAACATTACATTGCAGGCCTTTTGTTGTAAAATCAGCTTAAATTGTTTATAAATTCCTCAATATGTTGCTTTGTGTCAGCACGTAAATTGGGGAATTTATCTTTTATTAAAATAAAGTCATCTCCTGATTTAAATGTGAAAATACTGCTCTCATTTGACACACTTCTCATTTTAATTTCAGTTTCATTTAATTTAAATGTTTGTTCATTGTCCTTAGAGGAAATGCCGGACTTTTCTATTGAAATATCGTATTTTATAAATTTGTCGCCGTTTTTGTATGGAATTTCGAGTGTAACAGAATCAGATGTAAAAGCGGTGACATAGATGGAATCTATATTTATTCCGTTGACTGCCAAAATGGAGGCGACAATGTCACTGAAAAACAAATAATCGTTCAGCGATACCATCTTACCCGTTTGATCCAAAACATTAAGATACTTCCCGCCGTTTGGATAATATACCCGAACGGCTTTTTTATAAATTTCAAAATCAGACAAAGCTTCCTGATCACTATCTTTATTTATGGTAAAAGAGAGGCAAAGCGGTGTGGTTGATCCATTGGCATCAGCGCTTTGGAGTTCCAGTTGATGGTAGATGTGATAGAAGTTGTCCTGTGTGCTTTTGGTCATAAACCAACTACCATTGTCCGCTATAATTTCATTTAAAGTTGATCTTCCATATTCAGTGTCAATACTTATAGAGAAATTTTGGTTCACAAAGGCTGTTGACTGTATGTTTTTGCGGTTATACCGGGATATCTTTAAGCTGTCATTCCCAATGAGCCTATTCCATTTGAAGCTGGAGCTGTTGTCTATTATATCAGTTTCAAATGTGACGATAAGGGGTAAAACTTCCCCGTCGGCATTTTTGGTTTCAAATATAAAGGCAAGCTTATTTTTATCTATATTTTGATTTTGATTTATAAATTTTACAGTTTTATTAGAAGAGTAGGTTGAGGACGTAATATTTTCAGAAGAGGATTTGTCAGAGCATGAAATAAGCAATACACATAGTATTGACATTAAAAAAAAGACACATGTCTTTTTCAATTTAAAACACTCCCCGATGCAATACAAAATAAATTGAAAATAATATTTTTATTTTATCGCAAAAGGTAGTTACATGTCAAATAATTTGGAATGTGAACATTTTTAGCCATTATCTGCGTCAAAAAACTCAGGAAAAACAAATTGTTCCTGAGTTTTTTCCATTGATGAAAAATAAAAGAGATGTTAACAAGTCATTTTCGAGCTGTAAAAACAGGTAAATTTAACTGATATTAATCTATATCCAGCTTAATTTGCCTTGTGCATAATATATCCAGCAGCGGGCTAACATGACTTACAATGAGCAACCCGATGTTCCGGCGCTTAGTTTCACTGAGCAAAAAGTTCCATATCTGGCTTTGAGTTATAGGGTCAAGCATCGTTGTTATCTCGTCCGCTATTATAAATTTTGTTTTATTGCCCAAAACCCTTGCAATGCAAAATCTCTGTAATTCACCGCCGGAAAGCTCCCCGGGGAAACGCTGGAGCCAATCTTTTTCTATGCCAAGCTGTTCTATCACGGCGGGGTCGATTTGCGCAGCCTCTTTAAAGACATGGCTCATACGAAGTTTCGGGTTAAGTGCATACTCGGGATGTTGCCATATCATTTGAACAGGGCAGTACGGGCCAAAATCTTGCAAAGGGGCACCGTCAAGCGTCACACTTCCGATTTCCGGCTGATCATATCCCGATAAGATTTTGCACAGTGTAGTTTTGCCGTAGCCGCTGGGCGCAAATATACCTACTCTTTCATGGCTGCAAAGTTCTATGTTAAAGTTTTCTAAAATAAATGGCAACTTTGGACTGTATCTAAAAGAAATATTTTCAGCCTTAAGTTTCATTTCATTAATCTCTCCTATCCCAGTGATTACAGTCACCCGGTTTATTACTTAACGCATCTCACAAAGCCGCCGCCTTTACGGACATAAGGTATTTCATCCCGGCATCTATCCTCCCTTATGCCGCATCGGTCATAGAAGACACAGCCCTGTGAAGTTTCCTTGGCGTACGGTTGATTCCCCGGGATATATGAAAACCCGTTAGACGGCAAAGCATCAAACAAGGCCTTTGTATACGGATGGCGCAAAGAGTTTTTATCTAAAAAATCACTGGCTGGCAAGTCCTCTATAGTGGTGCCGGAATAAAATACAACTATCCTGTCCACATAATCTATGCACAGCTCTAAATCGTGGGTAATAAGCAAAATCCCGGCACCGCCTTGGGCAATTTGCTTAAAATGGCTCATCACTTTTTTTGCCACATCTTTGTGAAGTCCGGGGGTTGGCTCGTCCGCTATAACAAGC
>JAIRUF010000026.1 GCA_031254555.1 Oscillospiraceae bacterium
TGAATTGTTCCGTCCTCGCCGTTCTTTCCATGCAAAACCGGAAAGACCACATCTATGTACTCATTTGTGTATGATCCGTTTTTTAATATTGTTATGCCATGTGTGCCGGCGTCAGGGGAGATAAAGGCAGGAGTGCAGTTTTTTTCCTGCCATTTGCCGCTGGGTATGTCCTCGGGGTCTCCCTCAAACAGCAGCCACTGCCCCTCATTTGTTATGCCCATCATAAAAATTTGGTATTTATCTTTTGGTATGTTATTGATAACAGAGTGTGCCGAAACAGCCGAAACAGAATGTTCGCTTGATCTGCCTCCAAACACGACAAGAACTTTTTTCATAATAAAAGGACTCACCTCTTTTTAGTAAAGTATGATATAAATTTGCACATAAAACATTGTATCTCGCGAACGGCCGTCTCTTGGCTCATACGCAAAGAAGGTCTTGGCCTCTGAGGAAAATGCTCTGTACGGCATGATATCTTAAAAAATTGCTTTGCGATATTTATGATATCATAGGGGTACAATAGATGTAAATGATATTTTAATATTTTCCGCAATTGGTTTTAAGTGACAAAGTATTGCGTTTATGATACAATATTTGCGTTACAAATATTATATTATGTTCACAGCTGCACAATGCGGCTCGTGTGTCAATAATTGAACCGCTCGGGGCGGCGCAGGATCATAGATTGCTCTGCGGTATTATGATGCAATAAAATACAAATTTATTTTATAAGGTTAAGTGTTAAGGAGATTTTTATGATTGATGTTAAAAATGCGGGACAGGTCATGATAAAAACTATGGGGGAGACATTGGAGCTGTGCGGACTGGCAGTTTCAGTGCCACAGGGTTCAAAAAAAGATGATGTGCCCATGGCGATTGACGAAGATAAGGCCGTTATAACCTTTGAGTCAGACTCAGGGGCGGTAAAGATAATGATGGAAGACGGTAAAGTACGGGTGCTGGGAGCACAGGGCGAAATCGAAGATTTAAACGATGAAGACTATAAAGAGATTATGCTGGGACTTTTTGAATATGACAAAGATTATTTTAACGAAAGTGATGTGAAGTCCGCGTCAAACGAAATTTCGGAGTCTGTTCAAGAGTTTTTTGGCGTAAGCAAAAAGGCTGCGGCCGGGCAAGGGTCCAAAACAGCCGCCAAAAAGGGCGGCAAAAACAGCACGGTAACATATGAGACCGAAAATTTAGCGGTTCGCATTGCCAATGTGTATACGGAACTTAAAGAGGATCTCAATAAAAATATAGAGGATTATAAAGTATTTTTAGAAGAGGAATTTTTTACACAGCATGCAAATGAGTATATAATGAAAAGCATAAGGGATAAGGACACGCAAAAGCTTAAAAAGCTTTTCAGCATCTTTAATTTATTTTATGAAGAGGGTTCGTCAGACACACAGAGCCTGGTGGCGGTCACAATACTCGGATCCAACCTTTTAGGCCAGGACGAGATGCTGGAGACCGTTGAAAATTATATGGATGAAGAGCTTAAAAGCGCCGTCTTGCATGTGATAAAATATTTATCAGGACCATCGGGGAAAAGGGCTATAAAAGTGCTTGAGAACCCCAAGCCATATAAAGCAAAAAAATCTAAGATTAAAATTTAAATTAGCCTTTTGGTGAAAACTAAATGAATAAGGTAAAAAAATTGACAAATCATGTCACAAAACATATCAGTAAATTTTACAAAAAGTATATTTCAGAAACTCTGCCCTTAGATGAAAGATTTGCAAATATATTTCTGATTGGGGGCAGTGTGACCGGGTTTGTGTCGACAGTTGTGCTGAAGATAATATCCATGCCATGGACAGCAATCCTGTTCAGTTTTATATTATCTCTAATCATGTCTGCAATGTTTTTGGCGGCGCAGTTTACCAAAAAACATAACCTTGTGTTAAAGATTACGCTTTTGATTATGAACTTTGTTTTCCTTCCGCCCATCTTTTTAAGTACAGGAGGGATTTCAGGCGGCACAGGCGGATACTTTATCCTGGGCATTGTATGCACTTCTTTTATGTTTTCCGGCATAAAGGTCGGGGTTCTTGTGGCCCTTGAAGTGGTGTTGGACATACTACTTATCCTATGGTCCTATGTACTCTCAGACTATATGGTAAGTTTGGTAGAGAACATCCCATATAAGTATTTGCTAATACCGATGAATGTTTTGATTTCTTCAATGGCGATAGGGACAACGGCAAAGCTTTTCTTTGAGCAGTACAAGCAGGAAAAAAACAAGCGGGACCGCTTGATCTCCACGCTGGAGGATTTAACGGTCCGGGATCCTCTTACAGGACTTTACAACAGAGCATACTTCATGGATTTTTTAGAAAAACAAATAAAGATTGCACAGAAAAAAGAAATGACATTTAGCATTGTTATGTTTGATCTGGATTTTTTTAAAGAAATTAACGACAAGCACGGACACATGCTGGGAGATAAGGTGCTGATAGAGGTCGCGTCCGTTTTAAACTCAAGCGTTCAAAGCGGCGATATAGTGAGCAGGTACGGGGGAGAAGAGTTTATTGCCGTGCTGCTGGATCGGGATAAAGAGACTGCATTTATAAAATCAGATCAAATAAGGGCCAAGATCGAAAAAATAAGATTAATAGACGGATTTTATATTCCTATTACGATAAGCGGCGGAGTGGCAGAATATAGGAATGTCCTGTCTATAGAAAGCCTGCTGAGTGAAGCTGATAAAAATCTTTACATTGCAAAAAATTCAGGCAGGAACAAAATATGCAAAAGTGAGCTTGAATTCGTAGACGGCATATATTGACCATTGTCTTAAAGTCTTTAATGTGAATAATAAAAAGACACCAGCAGAATTTTCTGTTGGTGTTTTTTTATTGAAAAATTCAAAAATTCATATCTTGCATAAGATAAGGAGCTTTTTATTTTAATCCTGCGGGAAGAATGAATGATGGATAGCGGCAACGGCCTTGTCAGCGTCCTTAGATTCGATGAGCACAGAAATCTTTATCTCGCTGGTAGCTATCATCTGAATATTTATATCGACATCGAACAGAGCTTCAAACATCTGTGACGCCGTACCCGGATGTGTTTCCATTCCTGCTCCGACAATTGAAATTTTAGCGACATCCGTGTCTATAAAAATTTTATCATCCGTTATATCCGGAAAAGCCTCCTGCAATAATTGCTTGCACAGGGAGCCATGACTTTTCTGAACGGTAAATGTTATGTCTTTTGTGTTGTTGCGCCCTACCGACTGTAGGATAATGTCTACATTTATGTTGCTTGCGGCAAGCTTGCTGAACATTCTAAAAGCGATCCCCGGAGTATCAGGCAGCGTTATTATAGAAACCCTGGCGACGTCGGTATCCTTGGTAACACCCCTTACTAGCATTTTTTCCTTGGTTTCAGCCTCCTTAACTATTGTGCCGGGAACTCTCTTAATACTGGAGAGAACCTCAAGTTCCACATTATATTTTTTTGCCATTTCAACAGATCGGTTGTTTAACACCTGAGCGCCGAGAGTTGCAAGTTCCAGCATCTCATCATAAGTGATTTCAAGAAGCTTTTTAGCGTTTTGAACCTTGCGCGGATCAGCTGTATAAACGCCCTCTACATCCGTAAATATCTGGCATTTATTTGCCCTTAAAGCGGCGGCAAGAGCGACGGCGCTCGTGTCGGACCCTCCGCGGCCCAAAGTTGTTATATCGTCATATTTATTGATGCCCTGGAAACCGGCGACGATCACAATGTTCTTTTTATCAAGCTCATTGCGAAGCCTTTCCTTGTCGATATTTTTTATCCTTGCTATTGAGTGTGATGAAGTGGTGTTAAAACCGGCCTGCCACCCGAGGAGAGAAACAACCGGAAATCCAAGTTTTTCAATCGCCATGGCCAACAGGGAGATTGAAATCTGCTCGCCAGCGCTTAAAAGTACATCCATTTCTCTTTTAGAATGGCGGGGGTTTATCTCCATTGCCTTTTCTATGAGTTCGTCTGTGGTGTCCCCCTGAGCGGATACCACCACCACTACATTATTGCCGGCAGAATATGTTTGCGTTATAATTGACGCCACGTTCATAACACGCTCGGCGTTGGCAACAGAACTCCCGCCGAACTTTTGAACAATAAGTGCCATAGTTTGACCTCCCCTTGTAAAAAATAAAAAGTAAAATTATATTAACACTCAGACACCCTGATAGTGGAGAGTATCTCAATTTCGTCAATGCCGCGTATCTTTTCCAAAAGATCACGCTCGCACGCCGCAGGCGTTACAAAGGCGATCTCGTCGGCCGGGGCGTTTTTCCGCGTCAAAACAGTTGCGCAGTCAAATGTTTTATGTAAGCTGTTCAATGCCTTTACGGGATCCTTGGCCCTTGCCCTTACATAGAGGGAAAGGACAGCGTCCAAATAGTCTGTCACATAATTTTCGCTTGATGCGTCCCACCCAAAATCCTTGCGGTGGATCAAATGGTTTGAACAGTCTATTACATCTGCCACGACGGCGCTTGCAGTGGGCATTTTCCCGGCGCCCTTGCCGTAAAAAACAACGTCGCCGGTTGCGTTGCCCTTGACCAATACCGCATTGAACACATCATCCACTCCGGATAGCTGGCTTGCATTGTTCACAATCGCCGGAGAAACGATAGTGTATATTTTGCCGCCGCTGCACTTTTTGGCAACCGCTATCAATTTTATAACGCTTCCAAAACTTGACGCATAATCAATGTCTGCAAGGGTAATATTAGTTATACCCTCGGTGTATACATGTTCAGGATAAACATGATTGCCAAAACATAAAGACGCCAATATGCAAATTTTCCTGGCGGCGTCATGCCCGTCAATGTCATCAGTCGGATCTTTTTCCGCGTATCCGTTTTCCTGAGCAAGCTTAAGGGACTGATCAAAGCTTAGGTTGTCTTTAATCATCTTGGATAGGATAAAGTTGGTGGTCCCGTTGAGAATACCGCAGATCTCCTCTATTTCATTGGCGGCAAGGCATTGGGATATAGGCCTGATTATGGGGATTCCTCCGCCAACGCTTGCCTCAAAAAGAAAGTTTGCGTTATTCTCCCGCGCCGCGTTTAAAAGCTCCAGCCCTTTTGCAGCCACGAGCTCCTTGTTCGAAGTGACTACGCTCTTCCCCTTTTTTAAGCAGGCAAGGGAAAAATCAAAGGCGGGATCAATGCCGCCCATAGTCTCAACCACAACGTCAATTTCAGGATCTTCCAGTATTGTGTTAAAATCTTTTATAAATTTTTTACTGTCAAGGTGCGCTGAAAAGTCCCGGCAATCAAGTATATACTTAACCGCTATATCGTCATGCAAACTTTTTTTGACGATACTGTCGTGGTTTTTTGTAAGGACCTCAACCACTCCGGAGCCGACTGTTCCATATCCCATCACCGCTACATACATCAATGACAACCGCCTTTGTAAAAAATAAATATCTTTTAGCAAAATAATAATATATTTTATCACAAAAGTTCCCTGGAATAAAGAGAATTATTAATATTTTTTAAATAATTACATATTCGTTGTTTATATGGTTTAATTGGTGTAAAATAAGGAAATAGTCATGTTATAACTATTTGTGGAACGGGGTGCAAACATGGGGTCAATTGAGAAAAGGCGCAAATTTATAATCAACCTGATTTATTATGCCTCGATCATATTGTTGTTTTATGCTTTTATAAAATATATGCTTTGGCCGCTTGCTCCTCTGCTTATCGCTTTTTTAGTCGCCGTTATGCTGCAAAAGCCAGTTGACAGTATAGCCAATAAAACCAATATAAAAAAGGGGTTAATATCAGTTGCGGCCGTCATTGTAGTCGTTGGAATTATAGCGGCCTTTGTAGGGCTTGTAGGCAGCAGGATAGTAAACGAGTTCCGCGAATTTATTGATTATTTTACAATGAGGCTCCGGGATATAGACTGGATAGAGCGAACCGCTCACACGGCTTTAAACGCTCTGCCCGAATTTATAAGGGACGGATTGTCGGGAACTGTTGATGAATATCTACTGGAGATAAGGGAGGCTATGAGCGCACACGGAGCTGACGCTCCGTCTATTATGATAGGCTCATTTAACATAACGTCGCTTATCTTCCCGTCGCTTACAGGGGTTTGGAATACCGCCAAACAAATCCCCTCGATTTTTATAGCAATTGTTGTGGCAATAGTTTCGTGCTGTTTTATGACAGCGGACTATGAGCGCATAGTTGGATTTATAAAAAATCTGGCTCCACAAGAGAAAAGGCATATGATATCCAGGGGGAAAAACATTTTATTTTCCTCGGTTGGAAGGCTTTTAAAGGCCTATGTGCTTATAATGATGATTACGTTTGCGGAAATACTCTTGGGCCTTAGCATAATGAAAATCATAGGCGTGTTTGACAGCTCGTATATTTTTGTGATTGCGGTTTTGATATCAGTCGTCGATATATTCCCTATTTTGGGAACGGGGACAGTTTTGGGACCGTGGGCGGTTTTCTCTCTTATAACCGGCAATGCGGGGCTCGGCATAGGACTGATAGTCATCTATGTAACAGTGACAATTATAAGGCAGATATTGGAGCCTAAATTTGTGGCGACTCAGTTGGACTTATCGCCTGCGGCCGCCATCAGCGCCATGTATATAGGACTTCAGATATTTGGAATAATCGGTATGTTTATTCTTCCGGTACTTTTATTCTGCGCTAAAATACTCAGCGATGAGGGGATCATAAACTTTAGGGAAGAGGAAGAGGGTGAACCCTCAAAAGTGGATGACGAGCATCCGGCGGAGGACTCAAGCGAATGAAGATGAAATTTATATCTTAATAAATTCTTAATCAATATATAATTTAATTTGTAATAAACACCTGGTAGATTATAGATCGCCGGGTGTTTATTTCTGTTTTTATGTTATTATAGTACTCAAATAAGGGAGGTAGGGTTCTGTATGTATAATGTTTTGATCTGTGACGACGATGAGGCAATACTCGAATCAGTTGATATATATTTAAAGCTGGAGGGATATAACGTTATCAAGGCGCAAGATGGAATGCAGGCGATAAAAGCAGCTCAGGAAAATGAGCTGCACTGCATTATACTGGACATTATGATGCCGCGGCTTGACGGGCTTAATACAACGCTTAAGCTTAGGGAAAAGCAAAACATACCCATAATATTGCTTTCGGCAAAAGGCGAGGACACAGATAAAATAACGGGTCTGAGCTTTGGCGCTGACGATTATGTCACAAAGCCGTTTAATCCGCTCGAACTGATAGCGAGGGTAAAATCACAGATAAGGCGTTATGTCAGTCTTGGAAGCATTGGAAGAAGTGAAGGGGTAATAGTGACGGGCGGGCTTGAGCTTGACACCGGAGCCAAAATATTAAGGCTTGACGGTGACGAGGTAAAGCTCACCGCTACCGAATACGGCATATTGGAATATCTGTGCCAAAACATGGGTAGGGTACTCTCTACCCAGCAGATCTATGAGGCGGTGTGGAACGAACCCTCCTATACAACTGAAAAAACAGTGACTGTGCATATAAGGCGCATAAGGGAAAAAATAGAAATAAATCCCAAAGAACCAAAATATTTAAAGGTGGTGTGGGGAATTGGATACAAGATGGAGAAATACTAGGAACAATAGGCCTTTAAAGGTGGCTGCATTTATATTGTGCTGTATTCTGGCGTTTTCAACTTTCTTTTTTCTTATCAGAATAGTGCACTTTTCATATCAGTGCAGACCGGAGATGAACCGTGGGGCACTGTTTGGGAATATAGAAGACAGCAGTTTTACAAATTCGTCCATATTCACAAGGCAGCTATATAACGATTTAGAAATGATTTCAGATATGGCCAATTACTACAAAAACGATGAATATGTGGACAGCGGCGCGGCCTTTAGGCCAAGGGAACAGGAACTGGTCCAACAGATGAAGGATCAGATAAAATCCGATATAAGGGATGCCAAAATCGCGCTGCTCGACGAGATGAGCCGGCACGATGAGGGAACGGGAAGATATTACTATCCCGGGTACTCCCAGGATGAAAGTCTGATTCCTGAAAATTACAGCAATGAAATAACGGTTATAAAGGGAGCGGAGTATTATAACGGAGTGCCGCTGATGTCAGTTGTTGTAGACGAGGATGAGATAACAGAGAGGGTAAAAAAAGAATACCAAGGGATCATAAACAGCGAGCGTTTGGACCTTACCAGAAGGTATAGGAACACGGCTGAACACATCTCAGGTATTAAAAATTTAAGCTATATTGTAATAAACAGGAACACTGGCGAAATCTATACAAACTTTAACGGCTCAGTCTCCAAAGACGCAAATCTCCTGTCTATGGTTGATAAAGATAAGTGGAGTTTAGCCGTCCAAAACGGCAAGTTTTCATACGGGTCCCCGGTGTATAATAACGACGGCAACCAGGATTACTACGATGATTATAGAAAAATAGATTTGGATATGTATTTAAGCGAGAGATTTATAGGCGATAATCTGGATATATTCCTAATGGTAAACACAGACGCCGACACGCTTGTAGAGGGCGACGGTTACTATAAAGCCTTCAATCAATACACAAAGACTTACGACCATATAAAATTGTTCACAAGCTTGTTTATAGCTTCATTTGTGTTGTGCCTTGCGGCATTTGGTTTTTGCTGCGCAATGGCGGGGGAAACAGACGAAAACGGAAAGGTCAAACTGGCCAAGATAGACCGTGTGTACACATCGATACACTTCATCATATCTTTGTCTCTGTTTATAACCGGAGCCGTTTTGGTAGCGACGTTTAGCAAGGATATAGTGCAGGAGTTTGACGGGGAGATATCCCTGTGGGCAACGTCATTTACCTCAGCTATCGGGGCGGCAGCTGCGGCTGTAGGTACTCAATGGGCAATGTCAGTTGTGCGCCATGTAAGGAACGGTACGCTGTTAAAGCACACACTGACAAATGTCTTGATAGTAAAAAACTATGAGCGGATCAAGATGGTTTTAAGCTTTGAAAAAGCGAAGCATATCAGGACAAAAGTAGTGGGTATAGCATCTGTGGCTGTGGCGGTCAATCTATTTCTGATTATGCTGCTGGCAGTCAGTGTGGCCTCGGGAAACGGGTTCTTTAGCACAGTGTTCTTTGGGCTTATAATTATATTTGACTTAGCTGTGATATATATGGTGAAAAGCAGTATAAAAGCTCTTGACGACTTGATGGAGGCCATTATACAGGCTCAGGAGGGAAAATTTGGAGTAGAGATCAGCGTAAGCAGTATGCCGTTGTATCTGCGGGATTTTGCACAGCGGATAGTAAATCTGAGGGACGGTATGAAAATAGCGGTGGATGAGGCGGTTAAGGGAGAACGTATGAAAACTGAGCTGATCACAAATGTCTCGCATGACTTAAAGACTCCGCTGACCTCGATAATAAGCTATGTGGACCTGCTAAAAAGGTGCGATCTTGACGATCAGACGGCACTTTCATATATAAAAGTGCTGGAAGAAAAGTCCGGCAGGCTAAAAAAGCTTATTGAGGATTTGGTTGAGGCGTCTAAAGCGTCTACCGGAAATGTAAACATGAACATCACCAAAGTTAATCTAAGCGAACTGGCGGTGCAGCTTACAGGAGAAAACGAAGAGGAACTGCGCGCGATGGGAATAGACATGAGGATCAGTGTACCGCAGGAGGCTCCCATAGTTTTAGCCGACAGTCAAAAAGCTTTTAGGGCCATTGAAAACTTAATGAGCAACATCAGCAAGTACGCGATGCCGGGAACAAGGGTGTATGTGGAAGTGGGAAGAGATAACGGATATGGGTTTATCTCAATCAAAAATGTCTCTAAAGACGCGTTGGATATACCTGTCGAACAGCTTACTCAGAGATTCGTAAGAGGGGACGCGGCTCGCAGCAGTGAAGGCAGCGGGCTGGGACTTTCAATAGCGGAAAACCTTGTGACCCTTCAGGACGGCGAGTTCAATATAGAGCTGGACGGAGACCTGTTTAAGGCAACCGTTAAGTTTAAGCTGGACCAGGAACTTGATTTATAAGCGCGTCTAAAAAAGGAGCTTTTTGTTTAAAAGACGCGGTTGTAACAACGGGTAACAGAGACTGTTACAATCTGTAATAAATATTGCTGAAATATTAACTGGATTGTAATAATATGTAACCGTATTTTTGTTTATTTTTAGGGCTTTCGTGCGTATAATAAAGACAAGATAAAAAGACGGAGGCGATTAAAAGTGAGAGAATATATCAACAATAACAAAATGAAAGTTATAACAAGATCCGTTGTGGCGGGCATTTTTGCGGCAAGCGTTGTTATCGCCGTCCTTTTTGACGACATAACTCCGGCGTCAATGCTTTTGATATAAAATATAAATAAAAACAGCCGGCAGAGAAGCCGGCTGTTTTTTATTTTCTATATTAATTTAAAAATAAAAAAGCACATATAAGCATTTAATGGTAATAAACTGTCTCATTGTTGACCTTTATATCAAAGATTGGTATAATATTTTGGCAGTAAAAAATTAAGAATAGAAAAATTTGAGGTATATTTATGGCAATAATTTCTCCGTCTATTTTATCATGTGACTACTCAAAAATGGGAGAAGAAATATTAAGGATGGAACAGGCGGGGGCCGACTGGCTTCACTTTGATGTGATGGACGGCTGTTTTGTGCCCAACCTTACCATAGGGGCACCGGTTATAAAAAGCCTTAAAAAGTGCTCAAACCTGGTGTTTGACGTGCATCTTATGATTACAGACCCGCTGCGGTATATAGAAGACTTTGCAAAGGCCGGAGCGGATATAATAACTTTTCATATCGAGTCGGATTCCAATGTGTTAAAAACTTTGAAGGCGATAAAGGACGCGGGTTGCAGAGCAGGTATCAGCCTAAAGCCGAAAACGTCGGCACATGCGGTTTTCCCTTACCTTGCTCTTATAGATATGGTTTTGGTAATGACTGTTGAACCGGGTTTTGGCGGGCAATCCTTTATGGACGATATGATGCCTAAAATTTCGGCCATACGCCGTGAGTGCGACCTTAAAGGATTTGGCATGGATATTGAGGTTGACGGAGGCATAAATGAAACTAACATCAGCAAGGCGGCAAATGCCGGTGCCAATGTATTTGTTTCAGGTAACACAATATTTAAAGCGGACGACAGTAAAGAAATGATATCTTTATTGAGAGAGAATGCAAACGTAATTATTTAGATCCGATTTTCTCTACCGCGTTTTCGTCACAGATACAATCCCAGTGTTCTGTAGTTTGAATTATCTTTAAATTGCTTTCAAAAATTTTATCTGAATACTCGCATATTATAGCTTTAAATTTTGGCCTATCCTCGACAACTTTAAACACCATGCGGTAGTTGTTCCCGTTTGAATACAGCCTGCTGTTAGGCGGATTTCTAAAGCTTGTCAAAACAGCGCGTGAAGCGTCTATGAGATTATTTTCGTTTTTAAATTCGCAAAGGTAATTAAAAAAGGACATTTGAGTTGGCTTTTCCTCCTCTTTGTCGGCATCGTTTTGGAAAACGGTAAAGTATAGGACGCATCCTCCGAAAGGATCGGGGATGGCCTCAATGAACATTTTACCTGACGGGTGGATATCTTTATCAAGAGTTTTATTGGCCTCTTCAAGAAGAGTGTATATAACCCTTCGCGTCTCTATTGTATTGTAATCCATATCCTCGTATGTAATGCCAAGGGACTGCAAATCATCATTGGATAGGCTTATTATTATTGTGTTTTTTGAGGTTGATTCTATATTCAAAAAAACATCTCCCTTAAAAAAACTCCTTTTATAATATAATATTATCAGGACATGTTGTTGGCAATGATTAAATATTGGCAAATGCTTTAAAGCGGGTGATTCCTATTAATGCAGAAACGATTAAACAAGAGAATAAGCAAACGCGGAATTATATGGCGGACATGCTTATAATGCTTGCAGCTCCGGCATCGGTGGCGGTTTATCATTATGGTGTACGCAGTTTTTGGATTGTGGCAGCTTCTGTGTTTGCTTCTATTATTTGCGAGTCTTTAATAGAGCTGGTAAAACAAGGAAGTGCTCTCCAAAGAACAGAGGATTTATCGGCCGTGTTTACAGGCGCCGCGATAGCGCTGATGCTGCCTGCAAGCGCTCCTTTATGGCTGGCTCCGATCGGGAGTATTTTTGCCATAGCTGTTGTAAAATTGCCGTTTGGCAATATAAGAACGTCGCCGTTTGTCCCGGCGGCCGCGGGCTTTGCGTTTTTAACGCTTTGCTATCCGAACCTTGTGTTCACATATCCTTCGACAACAATGGAGACCACCCTTGTAACAGGTGACATTGAATTTGTCAGCGGCACTTCAATTGCACACATGCTCACCAATAAAATGTCTATAGGGACGAGCATTCTTGATATAATGAACCTGTTTGTAGGAAAAGCGGCAGGTCCCATGGGAACCTCCAGCCTGCTCGTAATGACAGGACTGTTCTTCTACATGATAGTTCGGCGCAGATCAGACTTTATAACCACGGCAAGCTTTCTGGCGGTATGCTCGGCAATGGCGGTAATATTCCCAAGGGTTTTAAGCGGCAGAAGTTACTCGCTTATTATGGAGCTTTGTGCCGGAATGCTTTTCTTCTCGGCCGTATTTTTCTTTGCCGACCCTGTAACATCACCGAAAGATCAAACGGGCAAGGTCCTGTATGGCTTTGCCGGGGGAATACTCACCATGATATTCAGATATTACGGGGCATTTGAGGAAGGCGTGTGTTTTGTGGTTCTTATAATGAACGCCGTAAGCTCTTATTTTGACGTGCTTGCTAAAAAGATAAATAAAGCTATTGAGGAAAGCGGAAAAAATAAAGACCCTAAAACAGATAAAAACAAAAAAGCAAAGAGAGTTCCCGACAAAAAAGGTAAGGGAGAGATTAGGTTTTGAGTCAGGTTCAAAAAGAGAATACCGGTCAAAACGCAGGACCGTTTTTAGGTCTGTTGTATGAAGAGGTATTGATAAAGAACCCGGTGCTTGTAAGCGTCATCGGGCTTTGCCCTGTTGTAGCTATATGCGTGTCTCTTAAATCTGCATTGGTGCTTTGCGCCGTGACGATTTTGACCATGATATTTGTTCAGGTGATAGCCTCGGCGTTTTTTAAAAAAGTTCCGCAGTGGTTAAGGCTTGCACTCTACACATTTACCGGGATGCTTATAGTCGCTCCGCTGATGCTCCTTTTAGAACTCGTCATGCCAAATGATTTAGTGGCTCTTGGAATATACCTGCCCCTGCTTGCGGTTAACCCGCTAATTACAAGACAAAGCGAAAGGGTCGCGGTTAAAAGCAGCGTTCGGGATTCATTTATAAATGCCGTTTGCTGTTCTTTGGGCTACTGCGCAGTTTTGCTTATAACGGGTATTGTGCGCGAGATAATTGGGTCTGGAAGCATATGGGGATATAAATTTATGCCCGCTCCCGCCTCCGCGATGATAAATCCGTTTGGTGGCTTTATTATAATAGCTTTTCTTGCAGCTTTGTTGAGGGGTTACTTTAAAAAAATCGACCCTCAATACGCTGAAGAACTCGCAATTCATTCCAGAACCTCAATTAAAAAACCATATAACTCCGATTTAAATGAATATGGCCGTGAAAAAATTATTTTAGAACAAAGCGAGCCTGAGCCCGCCGGCAAGGAAGAAAAGAAGAGAATAAAATTGGTCCGTCAAAAAAAGCGTGATCTGCCATACAAATCAAAAAATAAGCAGAAAAGTAATTTGGAATTAAACAAGGATTTAACAGAAATAATATATGATCCGCAGGCTACGTTGCAGGAGCCGGAGGCGGATCAAAAAGAGGGTACACATACCGATAAAAACGAGATAGAAAATAAATCAGTCCAAAATGCGAAAGAAGAAAAAACCAGTGCGCTTAGGCCTAAAAGCGAAGAGGAATATATGGAGCAAGCTAAAAGGTACAAATCAATATACGATGAAAAATCAAGAGAAGTTGGGTCCAACGGCGCCAAAGAAGAGGCCGTGGAAGAAGCCGTGTATGTCGCCAAGAA
>JAIRUF010000086.1 GCA_031254555.1 Oscillospiraceae bacterium
GATGGGAAAGAAGAGACCGTCATCAAAATAAATTTGGATGGTAATGTCTATCACACAGATAATAAAGATAAAGTTTTTGAGCAAGAAGAAAATCTCAACAAAGCCCAGGAGACAGAGATCCGCATAGTGGGCGAAGCTTATAAAACATATATAATAGCAGAGTTTTCAAATAAACTTATTATAATAGATAAACACGCTGCACACGAGCGCATGATATATGAGCAGCTTAAAAATAATGAGGCAAAGCCGGACACACAGTTGCTGCTGTCTCCGGTATCTGTAACTTTAAGCAAAGAGGAATATTCTATAATCCTTGAAAACAAGGAGCTTCTCAGCGAATCTGGCTTTGAAATTGACGATTTTGGCGTGGGCAGCATAGTGGTGCATGAGTGCCCGCAGCAGCTTAGCCTGCAGGATATAGAGCAGATGGTGCAGGAGCTTGCGGGCTACCTTTTGTCAAACCGGGAGCCGTTTGTTCAGCAGCTTGACTGGATATATCATTCAACCGCGTGCAGGGCGGCTATAAAAGCGGGAGATAAGACAAGCGACTATGAATTGGCGTACTTCGTACAAAAGCTGTTAAGCAATGACAAGATAAGGTATTGTCCGCACGGAAGGCCGGTTTATATCGAGCTTACAAAGTCAGAGATTCAAAAGCAGTTTGGCAGGTCGTAAAAAGGGGAGTTATACAAATATGGACAAGATACCTGTTATTGCTGTTTTAGGACCTACGGCCTCAGGAAAAACCGAGCTTGCAGCCGAGCTTGCAAAGCAATATGACAGCGAGGTTATATCATGTGACTCCATGCAGATATATAAGGGGATGGACATTGCAACGGCAAAACCCACACCAGATGAGATGAGAGGTATAAAACACCACCTTATAAGTGTTATTCACAGGGGGAAAACTTTTAGCGTAGCACAGTACACAAAGCTTGCAAAGGAAGCGATTGATGAAATACGTGCAAAAGATAAAACGGTTATTCTTGCGGGTGGCACCGGCCTATATGCACATGCGCTTTTAGACAACCTGGAATTTATAGACAATTCATACAGCGAAACGATAAGAAAAGATCTTGAACAAAGGGCGGCCAAGCAAGGTATGGAACCTCTTATTGAGGAACTTTCAAGGATTGATAAAAGGGCGGCGCTGAAACTTCATCCAAATAACAAGGTGAGGATAATAAGGGCGTTAGAGTTTTATTACAGCACAGGGATGACAATATCTCAGCAGGCGGAGATGTCAAAAAAAAATCCAACCCCATATAACCCGTGTATGATAGGGCTTGATTTTAGAGACAGGCAAAAACTGTACGACAGGATAAATCAAAGAGTTGATTTAATGATATCAAACGGTCTTGCAGATGAGGTTAAAGAGTTTGCAGGGGAGCAAGCTTTAACATCAGGACAGGCCATTGGATACAAAGAGTTGCTGCCGTACTTAAACGGTGAAATAACGATGGATCAAGCGGCGGATAAAATAAAAATGGAGACAAGGCGCTACGCAAAGAGGCAGCTCACATGGTTTAGAAAAGACAAAAGGATAAAATTCATTTATATAGACGAGCATGAAGACTTTAACAGCGTGCTGCGTGCTGCTTGTAAAATCATAGATGAGTCAAAAATTTTGGGATTAGGGGTAAGTGGTGTAGATGCAGAATAAAAGAACCTTAAACACCGTGATATCAATTGCTGTTTCTTTGCTGCTTATATCATATCTTGCATATCAGGGATATTTAATAGCATATAATCCTGTAAAAACACAGGTGGCGTATGAGCATACAATTTATGATTCTGCGGACACGGAAATTTTCGTAGTACGCGACGAGAAATACTTGATAAAAAATGCAAATGGCACTATTGTCCCAATAGTTGAGGACGGAAAAAGGGTGGCAAACGGTCAGGAGGTTGCCATTGTATTTTCAAACAACGATGCCGCTGCGAATTATATAAGGATAAATGAGCTTGAAACAAGTATCAGCAGGTATAAAAAGCTTGCCGCTCAGGCTGAAAGTTTTACTATTGATATTGAAACGATCGACAATGATATAAACTTAAGGCTTCTCGCATACCTTGATGTTATAAGCTCAGGAAAACTAGAACAAATTAAAGACGGCAGCGCCGCGCTGAGAGATAAAATGACAACAAGGCAGACAGCTACAGGAGTCCAAATTGACTTTAACTCAAAGATAAGCGAGCTTACAAAGCAGCTTGACAAGCTCAAAAAGAAAAGCTCAGACCACAAAAGTATAACAGCTGACCAAGCGGGGTATTACATAAATAGGGTCGATGGTTTTGAAACACTTGTGCCTTACGGCAAAGCCGAATCGTTAAGCGTATCTGACATTGAGAGGATCCAAAAAGCAAAGGAAAAACAAACGCCGTCAAACGCTATGGGAAAATTGGTAAACGATTTTGACTGGTACTTGGTTTGCAATGTAGACTCAAAAAACATAGGCAGTTTAAGCATAGGCGACACCATAAAAGTGTTTCTGCCATTTGCGTCTACAAGTGAGATCTTCGCTCAAGTGGCAAGTCTAAACGGCGGAAATTCACCAAAGACCGCTGTTATACTTAGATGTAACCATATGGATTCACAGCTTGCGAATCTTCGCAAACAAACAGCCTCTCTTATATTTAATGAACACACAGGGTTAAAAGTGCCTATATCAGCGGTCAGGGTTAATGCTGACGGCGAAAAGGGCGTATATGTGCTTATGGGTAACATGGTGAAGTTTAGGAAGATTGAGGTCACCTATACATCAGATGATTTTATTATAGCCAGCAAAAAAAACAGTGAAGACGGATATTTAAAACAATATGACAATGTCATATTTGAAGGGTCTGATTTATTCGATGGAAAGATTGTTAAAAAATAAAAAGTTTGATGATATTGATGAAAATTTAAAATTTATAGAGGAAAAGATAGCGTACTGCGCCCAAAAAAGCGGCAGGAAATACGAAGATATAAAGCTTATGGCGGTCACAAAAACGGTTGACCCGGTATTTGTGAATCACGCCATTGAAAAGGGCGTTAAGCTTATAGGCGAAAATAAGGTTCAGGAACTGCTTTTGAAGAAGGATTCTTTGATGGAGAGCGAGGTTCATTTAATAGGACATCTGCAGACCAATAAGGTCCGCTCTGTCATAAATCATGTGAATATGATTCAATCTGTGGACAGTGTCAAAATAGCGCAGGAAATATCAAGGCAGGCAGTTAAATATAATTTGAGTATGGATGTTTTAGTGGAGGTAAATATTGGCAGGGAGGAGTCTAAACATGGGTTCTTTTATGACGAGACCTTAGAGGCAATTGATCAAATCAGAGCAATGAATGCAATTAAAGTAAAAGGGCTGATGGCAATACCGCCGGCAAACTGCGATGAAATTAAAAATCGACACTATTTGTCAGGAATGTACAAACTATTTATTGACATAAAGTCGAAAAAATTGGATAATGTTAGTATTGATATATTATCGATGGGGATGTCAGATGATTTTCACACAGCAATTTTAGAGGGTTCCAATTTGGTTAGGATCGGTTCCGCATTGTTTGGGGCCCGTAATTACAATTAATTTTTGGAGGAATTGTAAATGGCAACTTTTTTTGATAGGGTAAAAAATATATTTGGAGTGACCGATGAGGAATACTATGACGATTACGCCGAACAGGACGAATTTATAACTTATAACAACAATAACGAGCAGGAGGATGTAAGGTCGTCGTCCCGCGAGCCTTTGGGCAGGCAGAATAAAGTTGTAAATATACATACCACAGCGCAGCTTCAGGTAGTTTTGGCCAAGCCGGAAAAGTTTGAGGACGCAAGTTCAGTTGCAGACCATCTCAATGAGAGGCGTACGGTTGTTCTTAACCTTGAGTCGGCAAACAGAGATATTGCGCGCAGGCTGGTTGACTTTTTAAGCGGGGTGGCATACGCAAACGGCGGACAGATTAAAAGGGTGGCAAACAGCACATTTATAATTACCCCTTATAATGTTGACGTTATGGGTGACCTTTTAGACGAGCTTGAGAACAGCGGAATGTTTTTTCAATAAATAAAAATATATAGGGCACACCGAGAGGATGTGCCTGATTTGTTATTAAGTGTTAAGGGGAGTGGGAAAATGTTATCACCAAAGGATATAGCAAATCATAATTTTCAGTCTGTAAGCAGGAATGCATATCGGGCAAGCGATGTCGATGCCTTTATGGAAGAAGTAAAAAAATCATATTATCAAATGTTTTATGAAAACGGTGAGATAGTTAAAAAAATGGGGCTTTTGGCGGATAGACTTACTGAATATAAAAATGATTCGGATAATATCCGTAACGCCTTGGTAACAGCTGAAAGGATGAAAGAAGAGATAGTAAATGAAGCGCAGAACAAAGCCCAAGGTGTTTTAAAAGACGCTGAAAACATGGCTCAATCTGCCCTTGAAGCGGTTAATTTGAAAAAAAGTGAAGTGTTGGAGAGAGCGCAGCAAAACGCGGACAAAATAGTTTCGGACGCAACCGTTCGTTCAAATCTTATTTTATCAGAATCCAAAGAGGATGCCGCAAAGCTGTTGGCTAAAACACAAAAAATTTATGAGGATCAAATGGGGACGATTCAAGAAGACTGTAAGCGTGAAAAAGAAAAATTGAGAATATTAAAGGAAAGTTCAGAGCAGCTTAAGAAAACTTTAAAGGAATTATATACGCGTCAGATCAGCATAATAGAAGAGATTCCTGAATTTGATATAGAGCATGGGGAAGAAACCTCAGCCAGCCCGATAGACAGGTTTGCAAGCGATGAGTATAAGGAGATCATACAGGAAATTGTAACAGACGCAAAAACACAGGCGGAAATTTTGCCGCAGGCATTAGATGACTTAAGCGAGAGTGTTGACGAGTATATAAATGATGAATACTCGGCAGACCAGGAACTAGACGCTGTGAAGAGCGGAGTAAGAATCGATAACGTAAAGCTTGACGTTGATGTAAATTCCGTTGAAGAGGATGAAGATGTAAAGACTATGAAAAACTTTTTTAGCTCAACAAGAGAAGAGGGCTGATTGGAGTTCGTGTTATGATTATAGCACTTTATATAACAGCAATAGCTATATTAGTTATAGCAGACCAGGTCTTAAAATATTTTGTCGTATTAAAACTTGAACCAATAGGCACATTAAATTTTATACCTGGATTTATACAGCTTAGGTATATGGAGAATACCGGGGCGGCTTTTGGTATATTTAAAGATCAAAAGGCATTTCTTTTAACTTTATCAGTTTTCATTTTAGGAATATGTTTTTACGTCATATTTTCTAAAAATTTTAGGGGTATTTTTTATAGTACAGGCGCTGCGATGATGGCCGCGGGTGGCATAGGAAACATAGTTGACAGGCTGACCAGGGGTTTTGTAGTTGACTTTTTTGAGTTTACATTTATTGATTTTGCTATCTTTAATTTTGCGGATATATTGGTTACCACAGGTGCTGCGTTTATAATCATAGAGCTTTTAAGAGATATGAACAAAGAGATAAAAAGCAAAAAGGAGAGTTCCATAAAAGATGTCTGATTCATTGTTTTTTACGGTTTTGCCGGAACTCGACAATGAAAGAATAGATAGGGCAATCGTCTCACAGCTAGAGTCGGTTAGCAGAAGTGCAGTCCAAAAGCTTATAGAAAATCAAGAGGTTACCATAGACGGACTTTATGTTGGCAAAAATTACAGGGTAAAAAGCGGGCAGGAAGTTTGTATTCATGTGCCAAAACCAAGGCAACTTAATATTGAAGCACAGAACATACCGCTTGATGTAAGGTATGAGGACGAGGATTTGCTTGTTGTAAACAAACCCAAAGGTATGGTTGTGCATCCTGCGGCGGGTAATTTTGACAATACTTTAGTCAATGCCCTGCTTTTTTATTGCAGCGGCAGCTTATCCGGTATAAACGGAGTTATCCGTCCGGGCATAGTGCACAGGATAGATAAAGAAACCAGCGGCTTGTTGGTCGTCGCTAAAAATGACATGGCCCACATTTCTCTTGCTAAACAGATAAAGGACCACAGCTTTACAAGGGAATATAGGGCGGTTGTACACGGCAATTTAAAAAATGACTGCGAATCTATAGACGCACCCATAGGCAGGAGCAAAAAAGACCGCAAGAAAATGGCGGTCACACATGAAAACTCAAGAAACGCTTTAACAAGCTATGAAGTTATACAAAGGTTTAAGGGGTACACCTATGTGAAGATAAAGCTAAAAACAGGCAGAACACACCAGATAAGGGTCCATATGGCTTATATTGGGCATCCGGTTGCGGGAGACATGGTGTATGGATATAAAAACACGCTGGGGTTTTTAGGCGGGCAGTGCCTGCACGCGGGGCTAATTGGTTTTGTGCACCCCAAAAACGGTGAATATATAGAGGTAAGCAGCGAGCTGCCTGTTTATTTTAAAAGTTTTTTAAATAAACTTGAGGATATATAGTGAATTTTATACAGGAGGAGTTATGGAGACGGGACTTTTAAAACATCTG
>JAIRUF010000136.1 GCA_031254555.1 Oscillospiraceae bacterium
CTTTTAAAATATTTTCCCTTGACCCTAAGTTACCTATGTGAGAAACGCCTATATTCGTGATTATTGCAGCCGTTGCACATGCGGCCGTTGACAACCTTGATATCTCGCCCGCATGATTCATGCCCATTTCAACAACTGCGGCCTCAAAGGTGTCATCAAGCCCAAACAGCGTCATCGGCAGCCCTATTTCATTGTTAAGATTCCCCTGTGTTTTAAGAGTTTTATACTTTTTGGACATAACTTTGTGCAACATCTCTTTTGTGGTGGTCTTCCCCACACTGCCGGTTAAGGAAACTATGGGTATATCAAACTTGCCCCTGTAAAACTTAGCAAGGTCCAAAAGCGCTTTTGCTGTATCCTTTACCCTTATAATAGGTATATCAGAATCTATATCTATGTCCTTATGGCTCATAACAGCCGCGGCGCCGGCCTTAAAGGCTGAATGTATAAAGTCATGCCCGTCAAAATTTTCTCCGTGTATTGCCACAAACAGGCACCCTTTTTTCACTTTTCTGCTATCTATCACCACACCGTTTATTTCTGCGCTGCCGCTTACAGTGCCGCTTACAGCCAATGCCGCTTCCTTTGCCGTCATAATCTCCAACTTTATCCCTCGTTATTCAATTTCTTTAATATCTTAGCTATTATTTCTCTTTCGTCATAATCAATTTTTGAGTTTCCTATTATTTGATATGTTTCATGACCTTTGCCCGCCAATAGGATAACATCCCCTTCTCTCGCTATTCTCATTGCGTATTCTATGGCCAAGGTCCTGTCTGCCACTACCTTTGTGGACGATTCATAGCCCTGCATCCCATCAAGTATATCCCCAATTATCAAATTGGGATCTTCATTGCGCGGATTATCTGATGTGACTATCGTTATATCTGAGAGCCTTGCCGCTATTTCTCCCATCTTCGGCCGCTTTGTTTTGTCCCGGTTTCCGCCGCATCCAAACACTGTTATTATATCTCCTGTTTTTGATTCACGCAACGTCATAAGTATATTCTCAAGCGAATCAGGTGAATGCGCATAGTCTATTATTATTGTATATGGAGCGCGGCATTTTACTATTTCTGCCCTACCCACAACTCCGGGAGCCGATGAAAGAGACTTGGATATGGATTTAAGCGGTATTTCAAGAGCTAAACATCCGATTGCCGCCGCCATTGAATTATATATAGAAAATCTCCCCGGGATGTTTAAAAATACCTTGCCCGACATATTCTTGCCTATTATCTCATACTGTACATGCGATGGTTTTTGTATGATTCTTCTGGCGATAAAATCGGCGTGCTGGTTATCCACAGCGTACGTATATTTCCTGCATTTCAGCCCCTGAAGCATAAAGCACGAGTAGTCACTGTCCAGGTTTATTATAGCAACTTTTGTGTTTTTAAATAATTCCTTTTTCGCTTTTGCGTAACTCTCCATATCACTGTGATAATCCAGATGATCCTGTGTTATGTTTGTAAATACAGCCACATCAAACATCAGGCCGAAAACCCTCCTCTGTGACAATGCCTGGGATGACACCTCCATAACACAGTGTGTACATCCGTTTTCCACCATTTTTGAAAACAGCTCATGTATTTCATTGCCTTCAGGGGTGGTAAGCCCCTCTCTTTTAACCGAGTCCCCAGTCTCATATCCCGTAGTTCCTATAAATCCTGTCTTATGTCCGTAGTCCATCAGTATTTGCCTAATAAGTGTGGCTGTCGTAGTTTTGCCGTTTGTCCCGGTAACGCCTACTAACTTTAGTTTCCTTGCCGGATTACCGTTAAAGTTTGCACACATTTTAGCATGGGCTTCCCTTGTATCTTTAACTATCAGTTGATTTTCCACACCTATATCATGATCGACTACCACCGCTACAGCCCCGTCGGCTGTGGCCTTTTGCGCAAAGTTGTGAGCGTTTACATGATCCCCGTTTATACATACGAATACACTTCCTGGTGTAATTTCTCTATTATCGCTTGAAACGTCCTTTATGTCGGCATTTTTGTATTTATTCTTTACATAAATGCCCTCCATAAGCTTTTCAAGCTTCAACCTAATCCCTCCTATGCAAGGTCAGATACATTGGCATTTGTTTTAAATGATACCGTTATGATTGTTCCCATTGCAACCTGCGTTCCCTCTGCCACACTCTGGCGGTATGACACTATGTCGCTGTCGCTTGTATAGCCGGACACTTTAATGTTTACCCCAGCGTCTATTGCCGCTTTGTTTGCCTGTGCCAGGGTGAGCCCGATCAATTTTGGAACCACTGTCTTTGTGGTCTCGCTTTGCTCTTCCGTGTAAAGCACGACTATCCCATTCTTTGGAAGTATTTGATTGTAAGACGGCGTTTGATTTACAACCTTCTTTCCTGTGCCGATCGTTTTATACGTAAACCCTTTCGCTCTCAGCTCCTTTATGGCGTCAGTCACACTTTTTCCTACAAGGCTTGGCGTTTTTACATCCAGCTGCGCCAATTCTTCATTTGTGTATTTGGGTTCAACATTTAAATAAATAAGGGTCTGCTCAAATACCTGAGCAGCAACAGGCGCCGCCAATGCTCCTCCCGTGTATGATCCTCCTGTAGGCTCATCTATAACGATCAGCACAGCTATGCTTGGGTCATCAGCGGGGGCAAATCCCACAAAGGACGCTATGTATTTACCTTTATTCGTAAGCTTTTGGGATGTCCCCGTCTTCCCTGCCACCCTGTAGCCCGCCACATATGAGTTTTTACCCGTGCCGCTTGTAGACACGGCCTCCATCATTTTTGCCACTCTCTTAGCTGTCGATTCAGACACTACCTGCCTTTTCATCTTAGGGTCGTTTACAGAGATAGTGTTGCCCTCTTCATCCAATGTTGACCCCACAATATAAGGGGTCATCAGCCTCCCGCCGTTTCCGATGGCAGCAACCGCATTTATCATCTGTATTGGGCTCACCTGGAAAGACTGTCCAAAAGAGCAGCTGGCAAGCTGAGATACCCCCAATTTATCCGCTGTGTAATACGTGACGTTCGCAACCGGTTTCGCCTCTGCCGGAAGGTCCACACCCGTCGTCACTGAAAAGCCACAAGCCTCAAAGTATTTATAGAACTTTTTTGCCCCGAGCCTTTGCCCCACATTTACGAATACCGGATTGCACGAGTTCATAAGTCCCTGCGTAAAGGTTTCGGACCCGTGCCCCCTTCTGTTGTGGCAGTGTATAATTCTGTCTGCTATTCTAACACTGCCTGTGCAGTGAAATCCGTCGTTTTCGCTTACAACATTTTCCTCCAGCGCAGCCGACGCCGTCACAACTTTAAATACCGATCCGGGCTCATATGTATCGCTTATTGTCCTGTTGCGCCACTGGGCATATCTCGCGTCGGACATTGCCTTTTTCTTTTCTTCCTCATTGGTTATTTCATCTATTTGCTCCAGTTTTTTCCCGTTGGTGATATCATACGGTTCATTTGGATCATAGTCCGGCTTTGTACTCATTGCAAGTATTGCACCTGTTTTAACGTCCATAACTATTCCGTAACCGTAAAGGGCCTTCGAATCGCGAACGGCCTGTTCAAGGCCTTTATCCAGATAATATTGTATGACCTGATCAATTGTCAGCACAAGGCTGGTTCCCTGCTTGGGATCATATGTTGACTCAAACTGGTTTGGCATATCACCTTGCCTTGCGTTGCGTGCCGTTATTATTCTGCCTGCCACTCCCGTAAGCGAGTCGTTATAAAAGTACTCAAGACCCGAACGTCCTTCGTCGTCCGAACCTGTAAATCCCAAAACCGTTGAGGCAAATTCGGCATAGGGGTAATATCTCTTTGTGTCTGGATCCACTCCTATTATTTGATTGTATCCTCTATTTGCTGAAATAAATTCGGATATCTGATTTTTCTTCTCATTCTCAACCTGAGTCTTTATAGATACATATCCATACTTGCTTTGCGACGCCTTTTCATGCACCTTTTTATAGTCAAGCTCCAAAATATTTGAAAGCCCTCTGCTGATATTATCCCTTGTCTTTTCATCCTCTATTTTTGACGGATTTATGTATACCTTCCACACATTGGCGCTCTGCGAGAGAATATTCATATTTTTATCGTATATAGTGCCTCTTTGAGCGCTTATGGTTTTGTCGCTCAGCTGTTGAGCCTCCGCTTTTTGCCTGTACTCATCGGCATTTATTATCTGAGCCCTTATAAGTCCCACAATACCGGCTCCAAAACCCACAACACAGGTAATGAGCATTATCGCCATTGCCCTTTGCACCAATTGTTTCGACGGCTTGTTAGCCATAGAATCTCCCCCGTTATTTTTGCCTTTCATTTTTTATAATAACGAGAGTTAAGATTTTCTCTTAACTCCCGCTTTTTATTCCCTTTAGATAACTATTTAATATTAAAAGGATATATTCCAAAATTTCTTCGTTTTATTATCATTATTCCCATCAGAGACATTTTTTCCTCCGCTGATTAGAACTTTATCCGCACAAGCAAGACTTACATACTCAATCTGATAGCTTTCCTGCTTTACCATTCCCAGAACATTCTCCGCGTAGTCTTCAACTTTATTCAGCGAAACAATGGAGTTTATCTCCATGTCAAGCCTTGTGTTCTCGCTTTTAATGACATCGATCTTTGACTGAGTTGCCGCAATATCTCTTGATATTTCATCAAGCTTAACTGTGCTGAATATCACTATAGCTACAAAACCCAACAAAACCGCTGAAACAGATAAAGCTTTGACAGCTCTTAAGTTTGTCCTCTTTGCCTCCGCCTTCAGCGAGGCCCTTGTTCTTCGCACAACTTTTGGCATCCCCTGAGGGACAGCGTCAGTGCGCGGAACCCTTGCGGCATTTTGCGCGGACCTTTGATACTGGTTATTAATATTTCGGTTTGAGCGGCCAT
>JAIRUF010000045.1 GCA_031254555.1 Oscillospiraceae bacterium
CATCGCCTTTGGGCTTGGTCCTCGTCTAAACGCCGCAGGCAGGATGAACAGTGCTGAACGGGCACTAAAACTGCTGATTAGTGATGACTATGACGAGGCATGTGAGCTTGCGCGTGACATCAGCCTTTTTAACACCTCTCGCCAGGAAACAGAGCTTGAAATACTCAGATGTGCCGACGAGCAAATAGCCAAACTTCCCGGTCTCTGTTTTGACAAGGTTTTAATAGTTCAGGGAGAAAATTGGCACGAGGGCGTAATTGGTATAGTCGCGTCAAGGGTTGCGCAAAAATATTTAAAGCCATGCATAGTTTTAACTACCCAAGACGGGATTACAAAAGGCTCCGGCAGAAGCATAGAGGGGTTTCCGCTTTATGATGTGCTGGTGCACGCAAAAGAACATCTGTCTATTTACGGAGGTCACAGCCTTGCCGTTGGTCTCTCTATGGATCCTGCCAACATAGATAAATTTAAAGATGCAGTCAAAGAATATACAGATAAAATTGAAATGCCCTACCCATCACTTACTGTGGACTTAAAGTTAAATCCGGAATTTATCAATGTTGAAATGCTTGACTGCTTGTCCTCTTTAGAGCCGTTTGGATCCAAAAATCCGGCTCCGCGTTTTGGACTTTACGACATGGTGATTGACGATATATTACATATCGGGGAAAAGGGAAACCACATAAAGATAATCGCGCATAAATATGGCAAAGATAAAAAATTACAGATTTTAAAGTTTTGGACGTTTGCGTGCGACTTTCCCTATAAGATGGGGGACCGAGTGGATTTGGTCGTAAGCATTGAACCAAATGAATTTTTAGGCGAGCGAAAAGTTAGCATACTTCTGAACGACATTCGCTTTTACGGTACAAATGACGATGAGATGGTCAAAGGTATAAAGATATTTGAAAAAGTTATGCAGTGCCGAATCTTACATGAAGAGGCATGTTACGCGTTGCCATCAAAAGAACTGCTTACACAGATTTATAAATATATAAAGTCAAATAACGGTTGGAAGTATTCTTATGACATTCTTTGGGGAAGAATAAATAACCCAGACAACAACTACGCTAAAACAGCGATCAGCATTGAGGTGTTTAAAGAACTGGGTATTTTAAATACAAATGAAAAAGGGCATATTATAATGCCCGAAAATATTTCAAAAGTAGAGCTTGGCAACTCCGGTATTCTCCAATACCTCAGCAGTTTTGACAAAGTTAAATATGGAGCATAATTATGAGCAGTAACAAAGATGATAATTACAGCGAGTTTCGCTTGCTTGCCGTCGAGCAATTTACCAAAGATGAAGTTGATGTTATAGATAAAGCCTATAATCTTGCCAATGAGGCGCATTATGGGCAGCTTCGCTATTCGGGTCAGCCGTATATAAGCCATCCTTTGGCTGTGGCTAAAATACTAATTGACCTCGGAATGGACCCGCAGTCCATAGTTGTGGCTATTTTACATGATACGGTTGAGGATACAGCAATTGCGCTTGACAAAATAAAAGAGCTGTTCGGGGAAGAGATTGCAATGCTTGTTGACGGAGTCACCAAGCTCGGCAAAGTCCCGCTCTCAACCAAAGCGGAGCAGCAGGCAGAGAACTTAAGGAAAATGCTTATTGCCATGTCGGTGGACATACGCGTTATTATCATAAAGCTTGCGGACAGGCTTCACAATATGCGAACGCTGGACTTTATGAGGCCTCAAAAGCGCAGGGATAAGGCGCTGGAGACGCTTGAAATATACGCGCCAATTGCTCACAGACTTGGGATCAGAGCCATTAAAGAGGAGCTTGAGGATCTCTCTATCAGTTACCTTGACCCGGTGGCTTATGAGGAAATTTCAAACACCTTAAAAGACTCAAGCGAAACTCATATGAATTTTGTTGACGATGTAATTAAAAAAATTCATAAAAGAATTGACCCGTATGTTCCGGGCGCTTATATTGACGGAAGGACAAAAAGCATACACGGCATATACCGGAAAATGTATATACAAAACCGAAACTTTGATCAGATATACGATATCTATGCCATTCGAATAATTGTGGAGACCGTTATCGACTGTTATAACTGCCTTGGTATTATTCATGACATGTTTCATTCTTTACCCGGCAGATTCAAAGATTATATATCCATGCCCAAATCAAATATGTATCAGTCGCTCCACACCACTGTAATAGGGGAGGATGGTATTCCGTTCGAGGTACAGATAAGAACGTGGGAGATGCACTATACTGCGGAATACGGAATTGCGGCTCACTGGAAATATAAATTAGGTGTAAATGACAACTCCAAGTTTGAGGAGAGGCTGATGTGGATCAGGCAGCTTTTGGAGAGCCAGTCTGATCCGGACGACGTAGAGGAAATTATCCGCACTATAAAAAGTGATTTTGTTCCTGACGATGTATTTGTCTTCACCCCTAAGGGCGACGTTATTAATGTGCCGACTGGCTCTACGGTCATAGATTTTGCGTATGCTATACATTCAGAGGTAGGGCACCGCATGGTTGGGGCCAAGGTGGACGGAAAAATTGTGCCGCTTGACTATAAGGTAAGTACCGGACAAATAATAGAGGTTTTGACCTCTTCCCAACAGGGCAAGGGCCCAAGCCGTGACTGGATTAAGATTGTGGCTACAAGCAGCGCACGCAACAAGATAAGAAATTGGTTTAAAAAAGAGCGCCGACCGGAAAATATAACCGAAGGCAAGGCGGAAATTGAGCACGAATTTAAACGAAACAATATACGTCTTGAGGGCGATATCCTACTCGAGTTCATCAAAAAGCTTGCCGATAAGCAGCACTGCAAAGATATAGACGATTTCTACGCCGCCATAGGTTATGGCAACATTTCAATAAACCGCATGATGCCTTATATAAAAGAGGAATATTATAAGATAGTAAAGTCAAGCGACATTACTCAGATAAATATCACACCTGAAAAGCGCGTTCGCAGCAGTGAAGGTGTCGTCGTCGAGGGCGTTGATAATGTTTTAATTAAGTTTTCACGCTGCTGCAACCCTCTGCCCGGCGATGATATCATCGGCTTTATTACGCGAGGTCACGGCGTGTCTATACACAAGCGTGACTGCAGTAACGTGCCCAATTCAATCCCTCTGGCAGACGAACCTGAAAGATGGATAAACGTTACGTGGGATGAAAATATCAAAGAGGAATTTAAATCCACCCTTACACTGGAAGGGCTGGACAGGATAGGCCTTATCGCGGATATTTCAAGCCAGCTTGCAGGAATGCATGTAATGATACACTTTTTAAACTCGCGCATTGTAAAATCCGGCAAGTGCATTATTACACTGACAATCACAGTCAACGGAGTTGAACATCTGAACAGCGTTATAAGAAGACTTGAAAAAATAAGCGATGTATTAAATATAGAGCGATCCGGAGTGTAGGCGTTATGAAAGCAGTTATACAAAGAGTGATATCAGCAAGCGTCAAAGCCGACGGAAATTTAAGCGGACATATAGAAAACGGACTTCTGATCTTTTTGGGAATAGGCGTCACAGACACTGCAAAAGAGGCACAGCTTTTGGCCTTAAAAACATCAAAGCTGCGTGTTTTTTCTGACAGTGACGGAAAGATGAATCTGTCTGTTTTAGACATAGGCGCAGGGGTGCTCGTCGTATCCCAGTTTACATTGATGGCAAACTGCAGAAAGGGAAACAGGCCGTCATTTAGTTTGTCAGCTCAGCCTTCTCTTGCAAGTGACCTGTATAAGATTTATATAGAAGAGCTCAAAAATAGCGGTGTGCAAAACGTTGAGCAGGGTGTTTTCGGCGCCGACATGAAAGTTGAGCTTATAAACGACGGACCTGTTACAATAATATATGACACAAAGGAGTGGGAAAAATAAAAGTAATTACAAAACCATTGGGGATAGGCCAGGCAAACTGTTATATTTTAATAGATGAAAGCACAAATAAGTCAGCGGTTATAGACCCGGGCGAGTGCAGCAGTGAACTGCTTGACTCAATTTGCAGTAATAACGCTCAGGATATGGAATACATCTTACTCACACACGGTCACTACGATCACATATTAGGCGTTGCAAAACTTAAAAAACTGTATCCTAACGCCAAAATAGCTATTCATGAACTGGATGCTGTCTGTCTGCAAAACCCAGAGTACAGCACCGCAAAAAAAGTTCTTGGATTATTGGCCTCGCAAGAACCTGTATCAGCAGACATTGAGCTGCAGGACAATGACGTGCTGGAGGTGGGCAGCCTTAAAGTACGCGTAATGCATACACCCGGACACACACCAGGCGGTTTGTGTTATATATGCAATGACATTATATTTACGGGAGACACGCTATTTTGCAAAACAATAGGCAGAACTGATTTTGCCCGTGGCAGTATGGACGATATGATGAAATCCATATCAAGACTTGGCAACTTGCCCGGCGACTATACCGTTTATCCCGGTCACAACCGCTCAACAACGCTGGACGTTGAGAGAAAACAAAACAGATATATGAGGAAGATTGAATGGTCCTGATAATAGACGGACATCATTTCCAATATGAAATGGAAAATCTGTGCCGTGTTTTTTTCCCGGATGAACAAATCAATGTGCTAACCGGAAGCTGCGGTAATGAAAAAAATTCCCTTATCATAACTACCTCTTTGTTAAAACAGGGAGTACAAGAAAAAATAAGGGTTTCCATAAAAGAACCTCTGGGCAAATTAAGATTCAGGGAAACTGAGTTAAACTTACCGTCAGACAGCGATGATGTCGAGTTGAGCATGGCGGTGGAATTATTCCATCTGCTTTTTGAATACACCGGATACCGGCCTCTTTGGGGAGTTTTGACGGGTGTGCGCCCGTCAAAGCTTATGAACACGCTTTTGGCCTCTTACGGAGAACAAAAAGCGCTGGAGTATTTTGAAAATAAATTGCTTGTATCCAAAGAAAAAACAGACCTTGCTTTAAGGGTTGCAAACGCTCAAAGAGATATTATAAGCATGTCTGATCCGATGTCCTTCAGTTTGTATGTATCAATTCCGTTTTGTCCGACAAGGTGCAGTTACTGCTCTTTTGTTTCGCACTCCATTACTTCCGACAAAGCAAAAAAATTACTTCCTCAATATTTAAATCTGCTGTGTAAAGAGATAGCTTGCACAGCTAAGATAGCAAATCATATAGGGTTAAAGCTTGAAACAGTTTATGTAGGCGGGGGAACGCCGTCTATACTTGACAATGACCAAATTAAAAAGCTGCTTTATGTGATCGGCAAAGAATTCAATTTGGATAACATACGCGAATTTACCTTTGAAGCCGGGCGTCCGGACACAATAAATGCAGAAAAATTAAGGACAATAAAAGGACATAAAGTCAGCAGGATAAGCATAAATCCGCAAACGTTCAGCGATGACCTGCTGCGCGCAATCGGCAGGGAGCATACATCTCAGCAAATAATAGATGCTTATAAACTTGCTAAAAACATCGGATTTGCAAATATAAACATGGATATAATTGCGGGAATGCCGGGGGACAATTTCGAAAACTTTAAAAATACTATTTCAAAAACGCTGGAGCTTGCCCCTCAAGGTATAACCGTTCACTCACTCGCACTTAAGCGATCGTCCGGCATTTTAAATCACCAGTTTTCTTTTGAGCAGCAGAGCGTCCTTGCCTCAAAAATGATTGAACACTCCAACAAAGCATTGTCAAAAAACGGTTATACATCATACTATATGTATCGGCAAAACAAAACTGTGGGGCACCTGGAAAATGTGGGATGGTGCAAGACTGGGTTTGAGGGCTACTATAATATCTACATGATGGAGGAATGTCATACGGTTTTAGCTGTTGGCGCAGGAGCAGTAACAAAGTTAAAATCTCCTGCGGGAGCTCAAATTCAACGTATATTTAACTTAAAGTATCCGTATGAATATATTAACCGCTTTGACGAAATAATTGACAGAAAAGAAAAAATATACGAGTTCTACAGTTCTTAGGAGGGTATAATGCATACTCAACAATACACCTTGTCTTCAATAAACCAATCTGTTTTAACAGATTATAAGACAATAATAAACGACGCGGAAAAGCGGTATCAAAGCTCGATAGATCAGGCAGTGGCAAAAGTGCTTGACCACGGAGGGCATGAGATTATTATGCTTGCAGGACCAAGCTCCTCAGGCAAAACGACAACCGCCGAAAAAATTGCCCGTGAAATCAGAAAAAGAGGAGTTAGCGCATATACTATATCATTGGATGACTTTTACGCGTCCAGGGAATCAGTTCCGCTTCTCCCAAATGGAGACCCGGACTATGAAACCGTTTACGCTTTGGATCTTCCTCTGATCTCTAAATGCCTTAATGAATTTGCGACAATTGGCCATACCGAGCTTCCGATCTTTGATTTTACTCAGGGCAGAAGGTCGTCGAAAACAAATGTTATATCTCTTGATGAGGGCGACGTTATAATAGTCGAGGGACTTCATGCTTTAAATCCGGCTATAACCGGGCGTCTGCCAAAGGAAAATCTTTTAAAAATTTATATAACTGTTTCCTCACGCATATATGATGATAAGGGGAAAACGTTGCTCAAAAGAAGAGGCATCCGATTTGTGCGAAGGGCAGTGAGGGACTATTATTTTAGAAACAGTTCTATTGAAAACACATGCATGCTTTGGGAGAATGTGCAGCAGGGGGAGAATAAATATCTTTTTCCGTTTGAGGAACTCTCGGACATGAAAATCAATTCAATACACGAATATGAACCATGTGTTTTTAAAAACATAGCGCCGTTGCTTTTTGATGACGTATCTCCAAACAGCAAGTATTACGATGCATGCAAAGAGATGGCGGAAGTACTAAATAAATTTGAATCAATTCCCGTATCACAAGTCCCTGCTGAGTCTTTGCTTCGGGAATTTATTGGTAAATAAAGTTGCTTTTTAATAAATTATGATCTATTATTAAATAATCTAATAAAGGGGTATAGTAAATGGATATGGATATTTTTGACGACCTTTTT
>JAIRUF010000078.1 GCA_031254555.1 Oscillospiraceae bacterium
TTCTATAATGAATATAGAGGATAAGCCATTTGACCCGGTATACGCTGCGGTAAAAGATATAGAATACGTTCAGTCACTTGAGTTCCCTGTAATAGAGCAAGAAAAGGCGGCTCCAATGCTTGCGGCAATTAGGGACGCTAAAAACAGCGGGGATTCAGTCGGCGGCACCGTTGAATGCTGTATACTTGGCCTGCCAGCTGGTTTGGGTGAACCGATTTTTGACGGGATCGAAAATAAGATATCATGCGTTGTCTTTGGCATTCCCGCGGTAAAAGGTATAGAGTTCGGCGCGGGATTTGACTCACAATTGATGCTTGGCAGTGAAAACAACGATGAATATCACATTGAAAACGGCAAAGTGCGCACCAAAACCAATAATGCCGGCGGAATATTGGGAGGTCTTTCAACCGGAATGCCACTGATCTTTAAAGCCGCCTTTAAACCCACACCGTCAATAGCCAAACAGCAGGCTTCTGTAAATCTCATTGAGCAAACAAATACCGATCTGATTATAAATGGGCGGCATGATCCCTGCATAGTTCCAAGGGCGGTTCCCTGTGTGGAGGCGGCCGCCGCTATAGCAGTGCTTGATCTACTATACTTAGGGGGTTTTTAAAATGGATATAAACACGGCAAGAGAAAATATAGACAAGATTGACGAGAAGCTTGTAAAGCTTATCGTTGAGCGTATGAAATTTGCAAAGGATATTGCAAAGTACAAGCAGGAAAACAACCTGCCCATATACAATAAGTCCAGAGAACGTGACATCATGCAGCGGGTACTTGACAACAGCAGTGAAGAACTGCAGGGGTACATGTCTGTTATTTATTCCTCTTTGTTCGATGTCAGCCGTGCATATCAAAGCCGGATCTTAACGCCGCCAAACCACTTAAAAGAAGAAATTGAGCACGCTGTCTGCAATACCGCCAAAGTGTTCCCAACACGCGCAATCGTCGCTTGTCAGGGCATAGAGGGCTCTTATTCTCAGTCAGCTTGCGACAAGCTGTTTTCAACTCCCAACATTATGTATTTTAATCATTTCAGCGGTGTTTTTAAGGCGGTTGAAAACGGTCTGTGCCAGTACGGCATCCTGCCGATTGAGAACAGCACAGCCGGTTCGGTTAACGAAGTATATGACCTAATGAAAAAAAACAAGTTCTTTATCACACGCAGTATCAAAATGAAGATAGATCATAATCTTATAACCAAAAAAGGTGTGGCTATAACGGATATAAAAGAGGTCATATCGCATGAGCAGGCGATAAATCAGTGCAGTGAGTTTTTAAAATCACTGGACGTTAAAATAACCGTATGTGAAAATACAGCGGTAGCGGCAAAAATGCTTGCCCAAAGCGACCGCCTTGATGCCGCGGCTATATCCTCTCGTGACTGCGCGGATATATTTGGTCTTGCCGTGTTATCTGACGACATTATGAACAGTGATAACAACTATACTAGATTCATCTGCATATCCAAAAACCTAGAAATTTATCCCGGAGCAGACAAGATGAGCCTTATGCTCGCCCTCCCTCATAGGCCGGGTTCGCTTGGTGGCATACTCTCACGTATATCATCCCTGGGCCTAAACATTGCAAAGCTTGAAAGCCGACCGATAGCGGGTAAAAATTTTGAGTTTATGTTTTATTTTGACATTGACGCGAATGTGTTGCAGTCGGGCGTAGTTCAGCTGATATGCGAGCTGTGCAATGAACTTGAGCATTTCACTTATCTCGGAAGCTATTCCGAAGTTTTTTAAGGGAGAGGTCAAATGCCGGAATACGGACTTATAGGAGAAAATTTGATCCACAGCTTTTCAAAAAAGATACACGGTCTTCTCGGAAATTATGAGTACGACCTGTTAAGTCTTGATTGTGAACAGTTCCGCGATTTTTTTACAAAGCGAGACTTTAAAGGCGTTAACATAACTATCCCATATAAAAAAACCGTGATGGAGTACTGCGATGTAATAGATCAAACAGCACTTAAAATAGGTGCTGTAAACACCGTTGTAAACACAGGCGGCAAACTTTATGGCTACAACACGGACTGCCTCGGATTTGATTTTTTAATAAAACATAACAACTTTGATTTTGCAGATAAAAAAGTCCTTATTTTAGGCAATGGCGGAACATCGAACACAGCTGAGTACTGCTCCTTTGAAAACGGCGCAAAAGAAATTGTTAAAGTGTCAAGAGGCGGTGATGAAAACTTTGAAAATATTCACCGGCACTTTGATGCGGACATAATAGTAAACACCACCCCTGTGGGTATGTTTCCAAATAATTTAGATACCCCTCTAGAACTTGGCCGCTTTAAAAACTGCAGCACGGTTATTGACGTGATCTATAATCCGTTTTACACAAAGCTTCTGCTTGACGCATCCGGACTTGGAATGCAAATTGCAAACGGTTTGCCCATGCTTATAGCTCAGGCAAAATATGCCGGCGATTTGTTTTTTTGCAAAATACATGACGACCGTGTTATACAGGATATAAAAAAATTTCTTTCTTTAGAGCTCCTCAATATTGTTCTTGTGGGGATGCCATCCTGCGGCAAGACACAGGCAGGCACAGCTATTTCCAAAATGTTGTGCAAGAGTTTTGTCGACACTGACAGTTTGGTCACAAAAGCTGCCGGCATGTCCATACCGGAAATATTTAAAACCCTTGGCGAAAGTGCCTTTCGGGAAACGGAAAGCGATGTTATCTTAAAAGCAGGAGCCAAAAATTCATGCGTGATCTCAACGGGCGGCGGGGCTGTGACTGATTTAAAAAACTATGCCCCTTTAAAACAAAAC
>JAIRUF010000087.1 GCA_031254555.1 Oscillospiraceae bacterium
TGAGCCGTCAACCAGAACACAGATGTCATTCCAAACAGCCATGATGAGGCTGGGAGGCAAAACAATAGGGTTTGATAATCCGGTTAATTCGTCTGTGGCAAAGGGAGAGAGTCTTAAGGACACGATAAGGGTAATGGGCAATTATACTGACTTGATTGTCATAAGAAATCCTTATGAGGGTTCGGCTTTTGCGGCTTCAATGTTTTCAACAGTCCCCGTAATAAATGCGGGGGACGGAGGGCATCTCCACCCCACGCAAACTCTTACCGACATTGTGACTTTATGGTATGAAAAAGGCAGGCTGGATAATTTAACGATAGGTCTTTGCGGAGATAATAAAAACGGAAGAACGGTGCATTCGCTGATAAAGACTCTTTCTAAATATAGGGGCAATAGGTTTGTACTCATATCAACGCCGCAGCTTTCTCCTCCGGAATATATAATAAAAGTACTTGAAAAAAGCGGCTGCAGCTACTCGTTTTCAAACAGCTTGGAGGAAAGTATTCCTGCACTGGACGTGCTTTATATGACCAGGATACAAAGAGAAAGGTTCGAGTCTCCGAGCGAATATGATGCTCAAAAAGGAGTTTTTGTACTAAGCTCTAAAAAGCTCGAATGCGCAAAAGAAGATCTTAAAATACTGCATCCGCTGCCAAGGGTGGATGAGATAGCCGTTGATGTTGACGACGACTCCAGGGCAACATATTTTGAGCAGGCTGAATACGGAATGTACGCAAGGATGGCGCTCATAGTCCATATGATTTCAAACAGGGGTAAAAGCGCTTTGCCAAAGGTTTTAAGCACACACAGTGAAAAGTGCAAAAATTCGCGCTGTATAACTGGCACTGAAGAGTATCTGCCGAATCTTTTTACACAAGGGGAAGGTGGATCGCTTGTCTGTTCATATTGCGAACGCGAACTTTAAAAACGGATATAGAGTACTTGTTTTAAACGGTTCACCCAAAAGTGACAGCTTTACATGGCAGCTTGCTGAAAGGTTTTTGAAAGCTGCCCGGCAAGCTGCCAGCATAAAGATTTACAACGCGTATGACATAGCGGCAAATGCCTGCGTTGACTGCGGTTACTGCAAGTCAAACAGGGCGTGTAAGTTCAGTGATTTAAATGAATTTTACAGTGACTTTGAAAGCTTTGATCTGATTGTGTTTTCAACTCCTGTGTACAATCTGTCATTTCCCGCGCCGCTGAAAGCTATTATAGACAGGCTTCAGCTGTATTATAATGCAAGGTTTTCAAGGGGTGAGAAGCCTGCTATTGCCAAAAAGCGTAAGGCAGTGATAATATCCACCTGCGGCGGTTCTGACGACGCAGGCTTTAAGATAATAGAAAAACAGTTGAAAGCGGCGTTTACAGTCCTAAATATTGAACTTGCCGGCACTGTTTTTAAAACCTGTACAGACAATGAAAAGATAGGGGAAGAAGATTTACAAAAAGCCTCCAAACTCGCTTTGACAATTTTTGAATAATAACGCGTATTATAACCAAAAATAAAGTTGTGGGGGTGATTAATTGCCGGTAATAAATGTAGAAAGCGAAAAATTTGATGAATCGGTATTAAAGTCAGACAAACCTGCTCTTGTATTATTTTGTGCACAGTGGTGTCCGTTTTGCAAAAGAATGGACCTGGTCTTTCAAAATACTGCGGACGAGATGGAGAATAGTCTGACGTTTTGCAAAACTGATATAGAAAAGCAAAGTGCAATAGCCAGTGCGTACGGAGTTAAAACTATACCGACAATTATATTATTCAAGAATGGCTCACAGGCAGGGAAGCTGACAGGAGCGTGCACGCAACAGGAACTTACAAGCTTTTTGGCGGAAAACAAATAATAAAAATGATTTATATAGCCATAAAAGCCGCTCTTTAAGCGGCTTTTATCTGTTTGCAGAGATTGATTTAGATTTAAACAGGAATTTTCAGCCGGCGGATTCCCCTTATCAAGAAGATAGCAGCCAGCGAAAAAGCTGCAAAGTCAGCTATTGGACCTGCAAATATTGTGCCGTCTATGCCAAAGTAGATCGGGAGTATTAAAATAAGGGGAATCAAAAAAATTAAATGCCGGGTAGCGGACATAAAAACGCCCATTTTTGCCTTGCTGATAGATGTAAAGAAATTGGAGGCTATAGGCTGAAATCCATTTAAAAAGGTAAAAAACATAAATATTCTAAGATACTTTACCGCAAAGACAAAGTAAATTTCACTGCCGGGGCCGAACCAGGATATAATGTCCCGCGGGAAAATCTGGAACAGCAAAAAGAATATAACGGCAAAAAACGTGGCCGAAGTAATCGCAGTGATAAGAGTCTTTTTGACGCGCCCGTAATTTTCAGCGCCAAAGTTAAATCCGTAAATTGGCTGACAGCCTTGCGCGATACCTATTGTAAAAGACATAAAAACAATATTCAGTTTGGAGATAACCGCGATACAGGCCAGCGGTATCTCACTGCCGTATATGGATATAGCGCCGTAATGGCTCATGGTGTTATTTTGTACAATTTGAACGGCTGCCATGGCCACCTGGTTAAAGAATGCCGCAACTCCAAGCGAAGTTATAGATTTAATATATTTAAACTTTGGAATAAAATCTTTTTTTAAGAGCTTCACTGACTTAAATTTCCTTATAATATAATAGGCCGCGATCGAGGCGGTTAAAATCTGACCCAATGCGGTTGCAAGCGCTATACCCGCAATCCCCATATCCATTACGATCAAGAAAACATAGTCAAATATAACGTTGAATACGGCGCCGGACAGCAGGCAGAACATGGCATATCCTGGGCTTCCGTCCGCCCTTATAAGATGACAGGCCCCCGTTGTAAAGATAAGAAACGGCATACCACAGGCTATGATTAAAGTATAGGTAAAGGCATAGTCATATATGAGTTCGGTGGCTCCAAAAGCATATAAAATAGGGTTTAGAAAAATTAAGACGACGGCTCCCGCCGCAATTCCCGCAATGGTGAGCAAACTTATGCTGTTTGAGGCAATGGCCCCGGCGTCACTTGTTTTGCCCTGACCGAGCTTTAAGCTGAAATTGGACGCTCCGCCAATACCGAGTAACAGCGCAATGGAAGTGCTTATGGTACTTAAAGGAAAGGCAACGTTGGTTGCTGCACTTCCCAAATATTCAAGCACATGCCCGATAAATAATTGGTCTACTATATTATAAAGCGCGTTGACAAGCATTCCAATTATTGCCGGGAGTGAGTATTCGACAACTAATTTGCCTATCTTCTTTGTTCCCAGAGGATTGCCGGTTTTAGTTAT
>JAIRUF010000105.1 GCA_031254555.1 Oscillospiraceae bacterium
AGTAAGAATCTCTCAACACTTCCATTTGATCCGCAGTGGGTCAACACCTTAATTGGTATAGATCTGCCGGCAGACGAGCAAAAAGAAATCCTTGCGAGGATCGGTTTTAAGGTTGAAAACGATGTTATCACCATCCCTTCTTTCAGGAATGATATTGAGCATCAGGCAGATATATCCGAAGAGATTGCGCGGTTTTACGGATACGGCAATATCCCCAGCAGTCACCTGTCTGGGGTTGCAATGGGCTCTCTTACGAGCGAGCAGTTATTCATACGCTTAGTGGAGAATACCCTTATCGGATATGGACTTTGTGAAATCACCACCTATTCATTTATAAGCCCAAAAGCATATGATAAAATTTGCTTGCCCCAGAATCATCCATTGCGCAACTGCGTCGTCATCAGCAATCCCTTAGGCGAGGATACAAGCGTCATGAGGACAACGGCCATACCATCCATGCTGGATGTGCTTTCCCGCAATTACAACAACCGGAATTCAGAGACCGCGTTTTATGAAATATCGACCGAATACATTCCTGTGGAAAACCGTGATCTCCCGCTTGAAAAACGTCAGATAGTCATAGGCATGTACGGCGAAAACTTTGACTTTTTTTCACTCAAAGGCGCGGTGGAAGAGCTGCTTTATAAAGCGGGCATAGGCAACTATGATATAAAACCCTGCTCTGATTTTTCGTTTTTCCATCCTGGTCGCACAGCTGTCATCGTCAAGGACAACATCATTTTAGCGGGACTTGGAGAAGTTCATCCAACTGTACTTGACAACTATGAAATAGGCGTTAGGGCATATGTGGCAACTCTGGATTTAGAGGCTCTTATGGACCATAAATCAGACATCCGCAATTATAAGCCGCTCCCCAAATATCCGTCCACCAACCGTGATCTCTCCTTTGTGTGTGACGATGAATTGCCGGTCGGGGACATACAAAAAGTCATTGTCCGTACAATAGGAGATATTCTTGAGAGCATTACCCTGTTTGACGTCTACAGGGGTGAACAAATCCCGCATGGCAAAAAGAGCATCGCCTTTAACCTACGTCTTCGCTCGCCATTTAAAACCCTCACCGACGATGAATGCGACAGAGCAGTGGGCACATGTATCAACGCTTTAAAGGATCAGGGTATAACGCTCAGATCTTAAAAATTTTATAATATTGGTTGTTTTATCGACTAGTTTAGTATATAATACTTCATGTATCTCTTAATCTGAAAATATAGTGAGGTGGAAATGTATGATTGATAAAACTATTCAGTTTTCTTTAAAAGACGATAAGGATGATATGATCCGAACCGTTTTGCTTAATGTCTATGAAGCGCTTAAAGAAAAGGGATATAACCCAATAAGCCAAATTGTCGGTTACATTTTGTCTGAGGACCCAACCTACATTACCACACACAATAACGCGCGCAGCCTTATACGCAAGATAGACCGCGACGAACTTTTGCAGGTCCTTGTTACAGAATATCTTAAAGGCGACTAAGCCGCATTAAAACCCGAATGGAGTGACTTTAATTTATGCCAGCAAAAAAGAAAAGTGATTTTCTTACCTATAAAGGCAAACCACTTGTACGCAGCGGCAAAACCATATATTACGGCGATATGTCCGACCGGTTTGTGATACTGCTGCAGATAAACAGCACCAGCATGGTAAACGAGCTTGAAATAGCAGACAAGGTTACAGTTCAGCTTTTAAGCACCGATCCAGACGTTCGCCCAAGGGATAGAATAATCAAAAAGAGCGAGAAGAACGGCCTTTATAACGCTATGGACATTGCATCTATATGGCTGCATAGAGCTTTAAACTCATAATTTTTAATAGCAAAAAAGCGATGAAGTTATTTCATCGCTTTTTTATTTGCATAAACAAAATACTCCCCTGGCTCTTCAGGGGAGTAAAAATCTTTAGCCTAAAAATCAGTTAATCGTCTGTTGCGTAACATAAGCTAAGCTGTCTTTTGTATGGACGCAAATTATTCCCTTCTAAGAGCGTCTATGGGCATCATCTTAGCGGCCTTTCTGGCTGGATATATTCCAAAGAACATACCTATTGCACTGGAAAATCCAATGGCTACCAAAACAGTTGAAACCTTAATACTTAAAGGAACTCCCATAAAGTTTGCTAAAACCGACGATATACTCATACTTATAGCCATACCTATAATTCCGCCTATCAGGCAAATAATTATTGATTCTGTTAAAAATTGAACCAAGATAGTTCTTGTCCTTGCACCCAAGGCTTTTCGTATCCCTACCTCTCTGGTCCTCTCAGTTACAGAGACCAGCATAATGTTCATAACTCCTATTCCGCCTACAACCAATGAAATAGCGCCGACCGCTGATATGAATATGGTGAAAATATTTATAATTGTCTCCAGCATATCGACTAAAGAGGCCATGTTTGTGGCAACGTAAACGTCACGGTCAAAGTTGTTGTGTCTTGCCGCTAAAACACTTACAGCCTGCTCCCCCGCCTGATCTAATTTTTCAATATCCTGAGTAGTTATATAGCAATTTTTATATACGTCTGTTCCGTTAACAGCCTGCACTACAGATATCGGGATTATCAAGCGGCCAAAAGCTCTGTTGTCAGAATTGGCCATAAAAGAATCCATAAGGGATGACATCGCACCCTCCATATATTCAGTTGACTTTAAAGAATATACCCCTATGATTTTAAAGGAAATAACGCTGTCCTCTATACTTAGTTCTATGCTCTCTCCCACCGCGTCCTCTCTGCCGAAAAAAGCAAGTGCCGTAGAACTGTCAACAACCGCCACCCTGCTTTGAGCATTACACTCATATTCGGTGTAATACCTTCCATACAGCATCTTTAAACTCATAATTTCCTGAAACTCGTGGTTTGCCGATTGCATAAGGGCAAACCCGGAAATATGCTGTGTAGAAACATTGGTAACTTTAGCCGACATCGGCGATACATTTTCAATTATATCTAATTTTCTAATAGAATCTATATCAGAATCCGTTATCTTATCGCTGTCCGTCGCATCTTTGCCAGACGCTGATATGTTAAGCGACTGCCCGCCAATTTCATTGACAAAATCAATTATAAAATCCTTACCGCTGTTGCCAACAGTTATGATGGTTATAACCGAACTTACGCCTATTATTATGCCAAGCATAGTTAAAAATGCTCGCAGCGAATTTTTCCTTATGCTATGCAAGGCCATTTTAATGTTTTCAGATAAATTCACTTCATTTCACCCACGCGTACTTTGGCTCCGTCTGCAAGTCCCCTGGGAGGATTTTTAATCACTATTTCTCCCTCTTTGATCCCGCTTTTTATCTCATAGTTCCTGTCAGACGAAATTCCCACTTCCACCAATCTTTTTTCAGCTCTATTTTTTGCCTTATTATATATAAATACAAACTTTTCTTCAGTGTCACCCTGCAGCGACTCTATTGGAATAAGCAGGGCATTTTGCACTTCTCCTATAAGGATTGATACTTTAGCGTCAAACCCAAGTATTAAATTTGTATCCGGATCGTCTATGCTCACTATTGCGTCAAGGGTGTTGGAAGAAGAACTTCCCGAAAGAGCCGACAAACTGCCTGATCCGCTCTGCGCCTTTGCACTTATAAAGCTGACCACTCCGCTGTACTCATATGATAAAAAAGAAACTGTGGCCGGCATATTATACTTAATCCGTTGTGAATCATATTTCCCAAGTGTAAATTTAGCGCTATAGTCGCTAAAACTCTCTACAATCATGCCAGCACTGGAGTAACCCTGACCGCTTGACATTACCTGACTTACCAAAGATGCTATATCGGTATCTCCTGTCAGCCCATCAAGAAGACCGGAGATGTTAACTTGTCCGCCATAGGAAGAAGACTGAGTGTACACTTCGCCCTCTCTTATGTTGATTTTACTTACTATTCCGTCCGCTTTCGCAATCCAGCCTCTATCCATCTCTGCCTTTTGACTTTTTATTTCATCGAGCGATTTTTTTGTCGCGCCTGCAACCATCTTGTATACAGATGAAAGCGACGATACTCCGCCCGACGCCTCTAAAACACTTTTTTGTGCTTTAAGCATAGCCATTTGCGCCTCTATAGATATAAGTTCCGCCTGCGATCCTGATTGATCTATTAAATTGCCAATTCCGTTTGACGCGGTAGTCGGCATGGTTATACCTGTTTGATTGCCGCCATTTGGATTGTTTAAAGCGGCAAGCGCATCCATTAACATTTTAAGTAAATTAACAGATGACCCCGATTGCGTGCCAGAGCTTGGCGGGGTTCCTGCGTTATTGCCGGCAGTCGGCGGAGGCGAATTGGTTTCTTTTGCACGTAATTTATCCGCCTGAGCTTGCAGCTCTGCAATTTCCTTATCTAACTGTGAAATTTTTGATTTACTGTCCAGTGTCGACTTCTGCGCAGAGTTATACATCCCAATAGCGTCGTTATAAGCCTGCTGGCGTTCACTTATCGCCGGGATCATTCCAGAAGTGTCAAACGTTGCCAAAACATCGCCTTTTTGAACGCTGTCACCCTCGCTCACATTAATCCTTGCAACCTTTGTCCCTTCAACAATATCATAGACAGAC
>JAIRUF010000009.1 GCA_031254555.1 Oscillospiraceae bacterium
CTGTGCGAGGAATTTTTTAGGGCATTTGCCCATAACGCAGGCATAACGCTGCACATGAGTGTGGTTTATGGCAGCAATGCCCACCATATGATTGAGGCATTGTTCAAATCTGCGGCACATGCCTTAAAAGAGGCTGTGCAGCAAACAAACGGCGCGTCGCTGTCCACAAAGGGGACGCTTTGATAAAGGGGTACTATGATGATAATTTTTCCGGCCATAGATATAAAAGACGCGACCTGCGTAAGGCTTTATAAAGGAGATATAAACACAGCTATGCAGGTGGCGTCAAACCCTGCCTCCACCGCAAAGCTGTTTAAAGAAGCCGGAGCGTCTTGGGTTCACGTTGTAGATATAGACGGTGCGTTTTCAGGCAAGAGGGTAAATGATACGGATATTGTAAATATTGCCAAAACTAGCGGACTCAACGTTCAGGTGGGCGGCGGGATCAGAACAATGCAGGATATAGATTTTTATATAGAAAACGGCATACAAAGAGTTATCCTTGGTTCAGCGGCGCTTTCAGATCAGGATCTTGTTGTAAAATCCGTGAGCAAATACAGGGATAAAATTGCGATAGGAATTGATGCAAAAAACGGCAAGGTCGCCGCACAGGGATGGGTTTTAGACAGTGATGTGGACTATATAGACCTCGCTTTAAAAATGGAGTCAATAGGTGTAAAGCATATTATCTTTACAGACATATCCAGGGATGGAATGTTAAGCGGTCCGAATATAGAGCAGCTAGTGGCGATAAACCAGGCTGTGTCGTGCGGCATCATAGCAAGCGGCGGAATTAAGGATATAGACGATATTAAAAACCTTAAGGGAAATAAACTTTATGGAGCGATTTGTGGACGCTCTATCTACAACAAAACGCTCGATTTAAGAGAAGCAATTGCAGAGGCTTACTGATATCGAGATTGTTCGAGAAAACAATTTTTAAAAAGTGGCGTTTTCCGTCAAGACTTAATGATAAAAAAATTTTTTCTAATTTAATGAGAAGTACAATACGAACTTTTATGCGGAATTTTATATAAATTTTGACATAAAAAATCTCATAGATTAAATAAAAGAAAAATAGTCAAAGTCGTTAGATGAGGTGTAAAAATGGATTTAAATAAATTTTTTATAAACAGAGAACTTATACCTGCAATAATCGTCGACGACGATAACGGTCAGGTTTTGATGCTTGCATATATGAATCAAGAGTCGCTGCAAAAAACGATGAGTACCGGCTACACATGGTTTTACAGCCGCTCCAGAGGTAAGCTTTGGAACAAGGGAGAAACTTCAGGGCACACGCAAAAAGTGGTAAGCATAAAGGGCGATTGTGATGATGACACCCTGCTCATAAGAGTCAAGCAAAAAGGGCCTGCATGCCACACCGGTAACGCAACATGTTTTTTTAAAGATTTTTGGGAGGTATCAGATTAATGGAAGATACTATAATTGGGCTTTATGAAATTATAAAAGACAGAAAATCAAACACTGTACCGGACTCATACACGTGCTATCTTTTTGAAAAAGGCACGGATAAAATACTAAAAAAATGTGCTGAAGAGTGCGGCGAAACCATAATTGCCGCTAAAAATGCAAGCAACAAGGAAACTGTGGAAGAGATAAGCGATTTGCTTTTTCATCTTCTAGTGCTGATGGTAAATGAAGGGATAGAGCTCAGTGATGTTATCTCAGAGCTTGAAAGGAGAAGGCAGAAGCAGGGGAACTTAAAGACTTTTAATAAGGTTGATAAAAATACGTAAAATGGGTGTATAGTGTGAACATAACTTAAAGTTTTTATGGGGCAGATTTTTTAGAAGACTTAATGAAAAAAGGAGATTTAAATTTTGTGTTAATGAAGATATTTGCACAAAACTTACTTAAATCTGTCTTTATAAAATACGTTCCATTATGTTTACTAGGATTAACAGGTAATATATGTTCTACATATTACCTGTTTTAATTTGAAATAATATTATTAAATGGAAAGGATTTTAGACTGATTTCTTGACATATAAGACACATTATGATATTATTCTTCATGTTTTAGAGTCTTAACGCAAATTTTTGCAAAAGACCCAAGAAATACTGACCATTCCTAATTTAAAGGGAATCAAGGCCATGCGGACAGCCGGGTCAACTGCCGATTGCAGTGAAAACTGCATTATTGATTGAGTTAGAAGCTCAAATTTTATAAGTTGGTTACTTAATAACCGCGTGTACCTAACGCACACTTGTGAAACGGTCAATAAGAGTAGTAAAAGTAGTTCTTGCTATATAGACTCTAACCTTAATGTGAATAAATAAAATGGACGAATAATCCAACAATAAATAAAACACGTTGATTTTTAAATGACTTATCTCAGGTAGTGTTGCGGAGCGCAGCATCTTACCTGAGTTTTTTTATTATGGGGGTTATTTTATGGGCGGAAAAATGAAATTATACGGGTTTAACAATATAACAAAGTCTTTGAGCTTTAATATATATGATGTGTGCTATGCAAAAACCCAAAAGGAGCAAAAGGATTATATTGACTATATAGACGAGCAGTACAACTCTGAGCGGCTTACAAATATAATGTTTAAGTTAACGGACATAATAGGTGCCAATGTTCTCAATGTGTCCAAGCAGGACTATGATCCTCAGGGAGCCAGCGTCACATTTTTAATATCAGAGAATTCTATGAGGCTTGCGGGTACCGGCGAAACAGTGGTTGCACATCTGGATAAAAGTCATATAACGGTTCATACCTATCCCGAATATCATCCGGATAATTTTATTGCGACATTCAGGGTTGATATAGACGTCGAAACGTGCGGAGAGATAACTCCTCTTAACACACTGGACTTTCTTATAGGCAGCTTTGATTCGGACATAATAACCATGGACTACAGGGTTCGCGGTTTTACAAGGGATCTTGAGGGTAAAAAATTGTTCAGTGACCATGACATAACGTCTATACAGGATTACATTGACTCAGAAGTTTTAGAAAAGTATGACGCTGTTGATATCAATATGTATCAGGCAAACATTTATCACACAAAGATGATGATAAAGGAGATTGATTTACAAAATTATCTGTTTAAGACAGACGTGTATGAAATACCGCCTAAGACCAGACTTAATATTTCAAATAATTTAAGGCGCGAAATGATAGAGATTTTCAGCGGAATGAACGTGTATTAAGGGGGATGCAGGAGTTGAATAAAGAAATTCAAAGAAAAGCGCCTATATATGAGGCGCTTGAAGAATTTAAAAGCGCCAGGATAGTTCCCTTTGACGTCCCCGGACATAAAAGGGGCAAGGGCAATAAAGAGCTTACTAATTTCTTGGGTGAAAAGTGTTTAACTGTTGATGTTAATTCAATGAAACCGCTTGACAATCTGGTTCATCCCGTAAGCGTTATAAAGGAAGCGGAAGAGATAGCGGCGGACGCCTTTGGCGCGGCACACGCATTTTTTATGTTAAATGGCACTACATCCTGTGTTCAGGCGATGGTTTTATCCGCCTGTAAAAAAGGAGATAAAATCATCTTGCCGCGAAATGTACACAGAAGCGTTATAAACGCGCTGATACTAAGCGGAGCCCAGCCTGTTTATGTAAACCCGCGCATGAACGACAGGATTGGAATATCCCTTGGCATGAGCGTACAGGACGTTGTGAGTACAATTAAAGAAAATCCTACGGCCGTTGCTGTTTTGATCAACAACCCAACATATTACGGAATTTGTTCTGACATAAAAAAAATAGTACAGGCAGCACACGAAAACGGGATGCTGGCACTGGCGGATGAGGCGCACGGTACACATTTTTATTTTGGTAAAGATATGCCGATGTCAGCCATGGAGGCAG
>JAIRUF010000016.1 GCA_031254555.1 Oscillospiraceae bacterium
TTTACCTCCGTTATGATAGACGGATCGCACCTTGCGTTTGAAGAAAATATAGAACTTACACGCAGTGTGGTTGACTATGCTCATCCAAGAGGTGTAGTTGTTGAAGGCGAGCTTGGTCAGCTTGCTGGAATTGAGGACGATGTAAATGTGTCGGATAAAAGCGCATCATACACAAATCCTGAACAGGCTCATGAATTTGTAACGCGAACCGGGGTAGACTCGCTTGCCATCGCCATAGGAACAAGCCATGGAGCGTTTAAATTTAAGCCCGGCCAAACTCCAAGGCTTCGGCTGGATATTCTTGAAGATGTCGCCAAAATCCTCCCTGGGTTCCCAATAGTTCTGCACGGATCAAGCTCGGTTATACCAGAACTTGTTGAACAGGTAAACCAGTTTGGAGGGGCCCTGCCCGGAGCTATAGGTATACCTGAGGATATGCTTAGAGCAGCCGCTAAAAGCGCGGTATGTAAGATAAATATTGACTCTGATATCCGGCTGGCCATGACAGCGGCACTTAGAAAACACTTGGTGCAAAACCCATCTCACTTTGATCCGAGGCAGTATTTAACCCCTGCCCGTCAGGCGGTGGAAGACATGGTGGAGAGAAAAATTAAAAATGTTTTGGGATGCGAAGACAAGATATAGCTTAAAATAAAAAGAACCCACAACGGTGGGTTCTTTTTTTACTTTGGATCTTTTTGGGCAAATTCTTTTATCAGAGATTTAAAGTGCCCGCCCTTTTCCTCAAAGTTTTTATAGACGTTATAGCTTGAGGCCGCAGGGGACAGCAGGCATATTTTGCCAGCCGCCGTGTTTTTATATGACTCCTTAACCGCTGCTTCCATATCCTGTGAGAATATTATATTTTTATCTGATGTCTGTTCCTTTAATTTTTTCCCTATTTCATATCCTGTTTGCGGCATACAGATTATATTTTTTATCCCGCTGTTTAAGAGGTAGGATATAAACTCTGTGTAATCAATATTCCGGTCCATTCCTCCGATTATAATGGTGTCAACCTCACACAGCGCATCGGCCGCTAACATTACAGATTCCGGTATTGTAGCTATACAGTCGTTATAAAAATGTATGCCTTTATACGTCCCCACAGACTCCATTCTGTGAGGTATACCGGAAAACTCCATAACGCCTTTTTCAATGGCCTTTTGATTTGCGCCAAAGTGTTTTGCAACCTCTGCCGCAAAAAAAATATCCTGAACGTTATGCCGTCCCTTAAGGTTCGCATTAAGCCCATTAAGTCTCTCCAAAAATGGGTCGTTACTCTGAGAAGATACCCGTGCATGCCGTGCCCTTATGTCAAAATCTATAAACTGCTCAATTTCCTGCTCCGCGTTGCTTACCAAAAAGTCACCCTTTTGCTGGTACCTTATTATGTTAAGCTTTGCGTTTACATAATCATCAAACCCATTATAGTGATCAAGGTGCTCGGGATAAATGTTTGTTATAACAGCCGCATTAGGCGAAGTTTTTACAAACTCAAGCTGATGGGACGACATCTCAATCACTGCCAACAAGTCGCTTTCACACTCCAGCATCTCAAAAACCGGCACCCCGATATTTCCAATAAGGCAAGTTTTAAACCCCGCGTTTTTAAGCATTAGATATATGAGCGTTGACGTTGTCGTTTTGCCTTTAGTTCCCGTCACCCCTATTTTTTTACACGGCGCATATTTTAAAAACATGTCCGTCTGGCAGGTTACTTCGGTACCGTTTGGCACCTTTAAATCTTTAATTGATATTCCCGGGCTTTTAAAGACAACGTCATAATCCTTTATACAGCTCAGGTATTCGTCTCCCCATATCACTTTTGTGTTTTTATCATCTATGTTCTGCTCTATGCGGTCAGCTACAGTCAGCGGAAAATCAGACATTTTTCCCCTTATAAAATTATATGTTGACTTACCCTCTGCGCCAAATCCCAGGATCAGAACTTTTTTTAAAGACAGATATTCAATCACACTTTGAGACAAATTCATACATCCCCTTTACGTATTTTAAAAAATCCTGGGGTATATTGTTTTCTTCATTATACTCTTTCATTAAAGCGCTGAAGTCATCGCGGTTATCACAAACCCTTTTAGAATAATAGTCTAAAAGTTTTGGGACGGCTTCCCCGCTTTTAACCATATTGTCATATGTTCTAAGCAGAGCTGCGTTTATCTCCCTTTTAGTGCCGATACACTCAAAGGGCTTTACATCGGCAAATCCTGTAAGTCCGTCAAATATTTCTATAAGCTCCGTTTTATCCAGCATATCCTGCCCGAATATGGATACAAGTTCACTTCTTTTTATAAACGGGGAAAGTATGATATATACAAACAGGCACTTGGCGCAATTACAGCACCATATGTTTTTTTTGCTGCCGGCATTGCAGCTTTTAAACACATGGTGGTACCTTTTAAAAACTGAAAACTGCTTTGCTATCTGCAGTTCATTAAATGGCCTTAACAGGCTGAAATAATGTATTTCGCCTGTTATATTCTTTCTTACATAACTGTTAAAATCACACTCAAATTCAAATGATTTCGAGTATTGGTGGTTTATGTCAGTACCTTCAATATTGCTTTCATTTGCGCTTGATTCGTTGGACAAAACTATATAACTGCCTCCTGTGATATACGCGCAATACAACCCTAAAAACGCCACAATAGCTGAAAAAGGCGTGTGTCCGTTAAAAAATCCGGCAGAATTCAAGTGCAAAAGCTTCGGGTCTATGGTCCTATATGTTCTGATAATTTTATCTCCCTTTAAGCCTGAGGCCAGCACGGACTCCTCACGGGCAGGCTGGTCATTGACTGTAAAACACAGATTATCCCCTCTATGAAGCAGCTCAAGCGTCACATTTGAATCCTTACCCCCGCCTATCGGTATTATATTTATATCGCTTTTTGAAAAGTTACAGCGAGCCCCGCTCTTTGAAAACTGTGCCTTTATATCCATAAACGACTCTATGTCCGTATCGATCCCGTTTAAATAAAAGAACTCGCCCAGACCGTTAAAATACAGTTTCTTCCACCATTTGCAGTCCATATCGTCAAGGCTGCCGCACCTTATCTCCACATTTTTTGGACAGGCGCATTTCCAATAGCTTATAAGTTCAACCATACCTAAATTAAAAATTATTTTTTTCGCCGTGTCATCATCAAAGTTATTGACCAATTTCAAATTGTCCGTTTTGATCTTTACTGTCGAGCCAAAACTGCACAGGTTCTCTATTTCAAAATTAAAGATTATTTTAATAAAATCGTCTTCATGCGATATTTCAAATCCATTATAAATAAATGAGTTGTATTCATCTCTAAGCGCTGTAAATTTATCCTGCATATCAAATCTCCCATTACCCTTAAGTTCATATCAGATTTATTAAAGAACTCGCCCCGATCCTCGAGCACCCCGCCTCTAAAAAACCGCGCGCGTCCTCGATCGTTTTAATTCCTCCGGATGCCTTTATTTTAACCTCTTTTGACAAGTACTTTTTAAAAAGCGCAATGTCCTGAATGCAGGCTCCCGCTCCCGCAAAGCCTGTCGATGTTTTTATAAAATCAGCCTGTGTATCACTAATTATATTACACATCATTATTTTTTCATCATCTGTAAGAAGCGCCGTCTCTATTATCACCTTTAGTATCTTATCGCCGCACTCGTGTTTTACAGACATGATTTCATCTGTTATCCTGCCGTAGTTTTTATTTTTTAAATCCCCGATATTTATGACCATATCTATTTCATCGGCGCCGTCGCTTAGTGCATACGCGGTTTCATTCACTTTAACCTTCGTCTTATTATATCCGTTGGGGAATCCTATGACAGTGCAGATTCTCATTGCCCCTTTCACATATTCACGCGCGTCTTTTACAAAACACGGCGCTATGCAAACACACGCGGTTTTATACTTTATAGCGTCGTCACATAAAGATTGAATGTCGCTAAAAATAGCCGCCTGCAATAAATTAGTATGATCAACACTGGATAGGATCTTTTTTATGTCCATATCATCTTCCT
>JAIRUF010000023.1 GCA_031254555.1 Oscillospiraceae bacterium
GGATTTAAAGCCCGTTTTAAAGATGGCGATTCGGCAATAGATATTGAGGTGAAAAAAGGGGATAACTATAGTCTGGAACTGGACGGATCCCCTGCAGAATATGTTCCTTTAGACGGAAAAAATCACCGCGTAACGGTAATATTTCAATAGAGGCATAGCAAGATTTATATTTACCAAAAAGTTACAGTTATTCTATGGTGAATCTAAAAATTATATGATACAATGTTTGTCGTACAGCAAACATTGTATCATGTTCATAGCAGAGCACAGTGAGCAGGAAGACGGCATATCATGAATTGCAAAGGCATTATAATGTAATTTAAGGTTCTCTTTTGCAAGGAGGCAGAATATGAAAAATTCATTTAATTTAAGTAAGATTGCAGATGGTGTTAACCTGTGCAGTTATAGGACAGATAGATTTAAAACAGGCAGGATCTCATTTAATATTGCGGTGCCGCTTAGGGCAGAAAATGCCTCGGCGATCGCAATATTGCCTTATATATTGAGTAGGTCATGTGAAAAATACACTGACTTTACAGCGCTTAACCAAGAGCTTGCAAAGCTTTATGGGGCGGTACTTACTCCCAGTATCAGTAAAATAGGTGAAGCACAGATAATACGGCTGTCCATGGCAATGATAGATGACCGGTTTTCGTTTGACGGTGAGAACATTTACAAAAACTGCGCCGGCCTTTTATGCGACCTTTTTTTTAGCCCTCTCATCTCGGGCAATGCTTTTGACTCAGTTGAGGTAACAAGGGAAAAACGGTTGCTTGTTGAGAGAATAGAAAGTGAGAAAAATGAAAAACGCCTATACGCGATGAGAAGATGCGAAGAGATAATGTGCGGATCTGAAGCGTACGGTATAAACAGCTATGGAACTGTTCGAGGCGTAAATGAGCTTGCCCCCGAATCGGTCTATAACGCGTGGAAATATGCGCTGGAACAGGGAGTTATCCAGATAAATATGGTGGGCAATACTGACGAAGATGAAATATATAAGATGTTAAAAGACCGGTTTAGCTCTGTAAACAGAGAAAAAACAGAAAATATAAGCACTCAGGTTGTAGAAAAGGCAAAGGAAGTAAAAAAAGTGCATGAAACCATGCCCATAAATCAGGGGAAACTTGTTATGGGATACAGGGCAGGTCTTAAGGCGGACGATCCGGATTATGTTCCGGCAAAGGTCGCAGTTGACCTCTTGGGCGGCGCTCCATACTCAAAGCTGTTTACAAATGTTCGTGAGAAGCAGAGTCTTTGTTATTATTGTTCTGCGGGCCTGTTTCGCCAAAAAGGTATTATGCTTATACAAAGCGGGATTGAAAAAGAAAACGAGGAAAAGGCAATAAAGGAAATTAATAATCAGCTACAGATGATAAAGGACGGGGATTTTACAAGCGAAGAACTGGCGGCGTCAAAAGCCGGGCTGGGAGATGCGCTCATGAGTGTGTCAGATACCCCGCAGGACATTGACGCGTGGGCATATTCGCAGATGACAAATAAGAGCTTTGAGCATCCTCAGGTCCTCTTTGAGAAAATATCACATGTTACGGAGCGTGAGGTTGCACATGCCGCTGCCCAAATAACGCTGGATACTATCTATATGCTGTCAGGGGAGGAGTCGAAATGAGCAATATAGTTGAAATAAAAAATGATCTTATGGGTGACAGTTACTTTAAAATAAAGCATAAGACAGGTCTTATGATAATCGTGTATCCAAAACCTGAATATACATCGACCTATGCGGTTTTCGGAACGAAATACGGCTCTATTGACACCTCGTTTAAAACGAGCGAACAAGATAAGTTTACGCGTATCCCGGAAGGGACTGCGCATTTTTTAGAGCATAAGCTTTTTGAGAGCGAAGATTTAGACGCTTTTGCAAGATACGCAAAAACAGGGGCAAGCGCAAACGCGTATACATCCTTTGACAAAACATGTTATCTTTTCTCCTGCTCAGACAACTTTAAAGAGTCTCTTGAAATCCTTCTGGACTTTGTACAACATCCGTATTTTACACAGCAGACAGTTCAAAAAGAGCAGGGGATAATAGGGCAGGAAATAAAGATGTATGAAGATGTGCCTGATTGGCAGGTCATGTTTAACCTGCTTAAGATTATGTATCACAATCACCCGGTCAAAATCGACATAGCAGGAACGGTGGACTCTATATCTCAGATAACGGCTCAAGTACTCTATGAGTGTTATAATACTTTTTACAATTTAAATAATATGGTTTTAGCCGTTGTTGGAAAGACAACTGTTGAGGAGGTTTTACAATCTGCTGACAGGCTGCTTGAGCAGTCGGAAGATGTTACGGTCAACAGGGAAATACAAGACGAACCGCAGAGTATTGTCAACGATTATATAGAGCAAAAACTTCCGGTCTCTATGCCGCAGTTTAATATAGGATTTAAAGAGAGCTATGAGACACCTCAAAGATCACTTAAAGAGCAGATTTACACGGGCATATTGCTGGAGATAATAGCAGGGGACGCATCATCTCTTTATGGGGATTTGTTTTCAAAAGGTCTCATAAACACAAGCTTTTCAACTGAGTATTTTGCCGGATACGGATATGCGTCCGTCATATTCTCAGGTGAAAGCAGGTCGCCTATTGACGTCAAAAAACTTATAGAGCAAGAGATAGAAAAGCTTCGGAAAAACGGAATTGATGAACAAGATTTTCAAAGGGCAAGGAAAATGCTTTATGGAAGATCAATTATGGAGTATAATGATATAGACAGCATGGCAAATCATTTTGTGTCGTGCCATTTTGAAGGATACGAGCTTTTTGATGAATTGGATATCTATAAAAACGTTACCCTGTCTGATATAGAAGAGAGGTTTAAACATCAGCTCATTTTAAATAAATGTGCGCTGTCTGTAATACTTCCAAACTGATCTGCGTTCCAAAGACGCGTGAATATGATGGGCTTTTGGTGATTTTAATGTAGAGATCGGCTGGGTCTAAACTGTAAAACAGCAATGGCATTATAAGTTTTGAGTGCAGGAGGAAAATTATGAAGGAATATGCAACTGTCTTTTTTACAGCGTTTGATAAGGGAATAAGTGTTCCGGCGGTGCTTGCGGAATTTACCTTGTTCGGCATGGAATTTTCAATACGATGGTACGGGGTTTTAATAGCGGCTGGATTTGCGTTGGCACTGCTGATTTGTACCAGGATCGCAAAAAAGCAAGGGGTAAATGTAGACCATTTTTTTGATGCCGTCATCTTTGGCACAATAGCCGCAATAGTTGGTGCAAGGCTTTATTTTGTTGTGTTTAACCTGGATTACTACTCTAAAAATCCTGGGGAGATACTTAAAATTTCTAACGGCGGACTTGCTATTTACGGAGCCATCATCGGGGCCTTAATAGCAGGGTATATTGTATGCAGAATACGCAAAGAGAGCTTTTTAAAAGTCTTTGATATCGCCGCTGTCGGGTTTCTTGTAGGGCAAGGTATAGGAAGATGGGGGAATTTTACAAACCAGGACGCCCTCGGCACCCCCCCCCCCCTGCCGCGGGCCACGACCCGCCCCAACCTCACCACCCACC
>JAIRUF010000079.1 GCA_031254555.1 Oscillospiraceae bacterium
CATAAGGACTGCCAAGGTTGCCCAAAAAACATCCAATTGCAAGTCCTGGGATGGCGGCAGAAGTAAGTGCAGGTAAAATGGTAAGAGCTTCTGATACCCTGAATTGAATCGGACCGTAGGACAGACCGAATGCGCCGGATAAATATGTCAAAGCGGCGTAAATTGCGGCGATGATCCCGCTTGTGGCAACGTAGAGGCTTTTTTCTTTGTTATCTTTGTCCATTTTTAAATTCTCCGTAGTTTTGATTTTAGCCAAGCTAGATACGTGTGTGCCATGATATTTTTGTATGCTAGGCTAAGTCAGGATGGTTTCGAACTGACTGTGAATAATGTACCATTGATTTCATCTAAAATCAAGAGTATAAATTTTTTGGAATATACGGGAGTTGCCGGCAGATAATATAATTATAACAATAACCAAAAGGAGCGGTTTATTTGCAGCAGAGTAACAGGGACATAGATTTTTTAAATATGGTATATGACACGGCGCAAATGGGTGAAAAAGCTATTGGATTCCTTCAGGAAAAGGTGGGGGATCAGTCCCTGCGCGGCGATTTGCAAACTCAGTATCGGCAGTATGCGGATATATCAAACAAGGTTGAAAATGAGATGGGGAAAAAGGGGAAAATGCCCAAACAGACCAATCCCGTATCACAGGCAGGACTTTGGTCGGGCATACAAGTTAACACGCTTGTAAATAGAAGCAGCGACCACATAGCATCCATGATGATCCAGGGGAGTATGATGGGTGTTATTGAAATGTCCAGAGCGCTTAAAGAATTTTCTGATGTAGCTCAGGAATCCAAAAATCTAGGGCAGGAGCTTATACAGATGGAGGAAAATAATGTGCAGAGGATGAAACAGTACCTGGGGGATAAGAAAGGGGAGCAGCAGCATTAAGTGTGAATTGCAGCATGGATTTACTAAACCATATTTGTTCATTAAAGCGGCCATGCCGCTTTTCTTTTTACAGTAAAACGTAAGGAAAAGAGAGTGTAATTGTATGTTCCCTGAAAGGGTTTATTACGAAAATACGATACAGAATTATCCGTTAGGCCGTATGCTGATAGAGAAATATAAAAGCAGCGAATTTATACCCATCGAAAGTCATAACAATATCTTTGAGCTGCGATCCCGTCCCAACGAAGACTTTACGGCTATGAAAAATTACCTCGTTATCGGAGTACGTAAAACACATAAATATGTCCCAAATACTAAAATCTCAGACTTTCTGGTTCCCTTCACCTCATCCGGGTGTATGGCCATGTGTCTTTATTGTTACCTGGTTTGCAATTATAATAAATGTTCTTATCTAAGAGTGTTCGTCAACCGTGAGCAAATGCTTGATAACCTTATAAAAAAATCACATGAATACACAAAAGAATGTGTATTTGAAATCGGGAGCAACAGCGATTTGATTTTAGAGGATACTGTCACGGATACCCTTTCCAACACGATAGAGGAGTTTGCAAAAAAAGGCAGAGGAGCCATTACCTTTCCAACCAAATTCGGGATGTCGGATAAGCTGCTGGGCCTGCGTCACAATGGAAAGGTCATTTTTAGAATGAGCTTGAATCCACAGGAGCTGATCAAAAGCGTAGAAATAGGAACCTCGCCTCTTTTTAATAGAATAAACGCGCTTAACAGCATGTGTGAAGCCGGATATCAGGTCGGAATTTTAATAGCTCCCGTGATATTGGTTGAAAACTGGAAGGCACTGTACGCCGAACTTTTGGACATTTTGGAGGCGGAGCTTACGCAAAAAACAAAAGATAGCATATTTATAGAAATTATCTTCATGACATATAGTTACGTTCAAAACGCGATCAACAATCAGGCATTTCCCGACTCATTAAAACTTTATAATAAGGAAATCATGACAGGCAGGGGCAGGGGCAAGTATTGCTATAAAGAAAGTTATCGGCTGGAAGCGGAAACTTTCTTAAGGGATGAAATAGATAAAAGGTTCAAAAGTGCACGTATTATCTATGTTGTTTAGCACGGATGCCCTTTAAAACGATACCGTACGATTTTAAAAATAAGTAATTTGATTTTACACTGTGTCATTATCCGTATTTATTCGATAAAAAACATGTGGCCTAAGCGGATGACCTTCTGCGACTTTGGGATGATTAAAATATCGTTCAAATTGCAATCCGATCTTTTGCATAACTCGTTGTGATGCTATGTTTTCAATAGATGTAAAGCTAGCCACTTCATCGAAACCAAGATTTTCAAAACCATGTTTCAAACATGCTTTTGTACCCTCGGTAGCATAACCTTTACCACAATATATCTTGTCTAACCTCCAGCCTATTTCAATGCACGGGCAAAAGTCCATATCAAATCTTGACCAATGAAACCCAAAAAACATCCACTATCCTTTTTCTCAACTGCATACAATCCATAGCCATATTCAGCAAATTCCTGTTGAATGCTATCATAAAATGATTTCGTTTCTTCTGTATTTTGAGCAGCGGGGAAATAACGCATAACTGCTGGGTCTGCATTCATGGAAATAAATGCCTCTATATCAGATTTGTTCCAACGTCTAAATAAAAGTCTTTGTGTTTCAATGTCAACTTGCCTGTCCATATATCCGTTCTTCTATTGTACAAAATATAAACGATCTGTATTTCATTTGATTTTTCATATTATTGTTTAAATACAATCTACTTTATTTGAAAATATTTTATAATTTCTTTGAAGACAAAATAACTTTATAGCAACGATCCAAACTAAAAAAACAGGGTGCCGCGGCACCCTGTTTTTTTATATGCTGTATAGAAGTTTGGTGTACGATGGGTAGGGCCAATATTCCTTTGCCATAATTGTTTCAAGCTCATCAACTGTTGTGCGCAATTCCTGACATGATGAAAGAACGACGTCTTTGTAATACAGCCCAAGATCCTTTAAGTCTATATCTTTATCTATGTTTGTGACGGCGTTTTCAAGATTTGTGCAGCTTTTATAAAGCTTGTCTGTAAGGCAGGATATTTTCTTAATAAGATTTATTTCAAGGCAGCACTCCAAATCCGGCACTACAGATTTTTTATTGGCAACAGTGCAGCTTAGGTCGTTTGCGTATTTGCACACTGCGGGAGTAATATCCCTTTTTGCCATATCAAGCATAGTAAGTGCCTCAATCTGAATAGTCTTACAGTAGTCGTCCATCAAGATTTCATATCTTGAGTTCAGTTCTTCTGCGGTGTATATTCCGTGCCTTGCAAATAAATCTATGTTCTTCTGGCTTATATAAAAGGGTAGGGCCTCCGGTGTTGTGCGAAGATTGAGCAGGCCGCGTTCTTTTGCCTCACTTATCCATTCTTCTGAGTAGTTGTTGCCGTTAAATATAATTTTTTTATGCTCCTTGATGGTGTTTTTAATGAGCTTGTGCAGTTGGTCATCAAAGTTCTCTGCATTTTCAAGCACATCGGCAAATGATGCGAGTTCATCGGCTAAAATGGTGTTAAGAATTGTGTTTGGGCAGGCAATAGAGACTGTTGACCCAAGCATTCTAAATTCAAATTTATTCCCGGTAAAAGCAAAGGGTGAGGTGCGGTTGCGGTCCGTGGTGTCCCTTGCAAAGCGCGGAATAACCTTAACGCCGTGTTTCATCGTCTGCTTATCTTTTTGCACATACACATCATCATTTTCAATAGATGTAATAATGTCGTCAAGTTCATCGCCGAGGAACATGGACACAATCGCGGGAGGGGCCTCGTTAGCTCCCAACCGGTGATCGTTGCCGGCTCCGTTAACCGCAACTCTTAAAAGATCCTGATGCTTATCCACAGCGCTTATAACAGCAGACAGGAAAAGCAAAAATTGTGAGTTTTCCCGAGGGGATTCACCGGGCTCAAAGAGGTTGATTCCCGTATCTGTGGTTATAGACCAGTTGTTATGTTTACCGCTCCCATTGACGCCGCTGAATGGCTTTTCGTGCAGGAGACAGGCAAGGCCGTGGTTTTGCGCGACCTTTTTCATTGTCTCCATCGTCAGCTGGTTGTGGTCGGTTGCGGTGTTCGTATCCGAGTATATAGGGGCAAGTTCGTGCTGCGAAGGGGCCACCTCGTTGTGTTCCGTCTTTGCAAGGATGCCAAGTCTCCAAAGCTCTAAGTCAAGGTCTTTCATAAAAGCTTTTACCCTGGGTTTGATAGAGCCGAAGTAATGATCCTCCATCTCCTGCCCCTTTGGGGGTTTAGAGCCAAACAAAGTCCGGCCGCAAACGATAAGGTCTTCACGCTGTTTATAAAGATCACGGTCTATGAGAAAATACTCCTGCTCAGGGCCGGTAATTGAGACGACACGTTTTGCCCCTGACTTGTTCCCAAAAAGGTTAACGATCCTCATGGCGTGCTTGTTAACAGCATTTATGGAGCGGAGAAGAGGAGTTTTTTTGTCAAGTATCTGGCCGCTGTAAGAGCAAAAAACAGACGGTATGCAAAGCGTGTTTTCCTTTATAAAAGCATGAGAGGTTGGGTCCCATGCCGTATAGCCTCTGGCCTCAAAGGTTGCGCGCAATCCGCCGGACGGAAAGCTGGATGCGTCAGGCTCTCCTTTTATAAGCTCCTTGCCTGAAAAGTCCATAATAACTTGTCCGTTAGATACAGGAGTTATAAAACTGTCATGCTTTTCGGCTGTGATGCCAGTCATCGGCTGAAACCAGTGTGTAAAATGTGTTGCGCCTTTTTCGATGGCCCAGTCTTTCATTGCGCTTGCAACCACATAAGCTATTTCTTTATCAAGGGTGGAACCTTCTTCAACAGATTTTTTTAAAGATTCATATGTCTCCTTCGGCAGTCTTTTCTCCATAACTATATCGTTAAAAACTAAGCTGCCAAACATTTCAGGTACATTTACACGAATAGCCGTGTCCATAGTTTTGCCTCCTAAAGTCCTATTACAAAAAATAATTATAGCATATTTTCAAGTTAAAAACCATTTATTTATACAAATTTTATTTTAAAAACCGGTTGTAAAATAAACTGTATTTTTATATTAATTGTTAAATAAAAATTTTTTATTAAAATTATCGTTCGCCTTGAAATAAAGCTTAACTTAGGGTAAGATATAATAAAATTATATAAGTTTTAAATATTAAATCGAACGGTTCTTTTTAGGGGTGGATTGTTGGTGAGTACACACTTGGTCAGCAAATATTTAAGCGGTTTTGTAAAAGAGAGCGAAATTTTGGCAATGCAGTCTGAAGTGGACAAAGCTCATGACCTGCTGCACTCCCAAAAAGGCCTGGGCAATGACTATTTGGGATGGCTTAACCTGCCGTCTGATTATGATAAAGATGAATTTTTAAGGATTAAATCAGCCGCTGAGAAGATAATAAAAAATTCTCAAGTGCTTATAGTTGTGGGTATCGGCGGATCATATCTTGGGGCCAGAGCGGCTATAGAGTTCATCAAATCATCAAACTATAACCTGCTGGAAAAAGATACGCCGAACATATATTTTACAGGCAACAGCATAAGTTCTGACTCGCTCAGTGAGATAATAGAGCTGTGTGAGGGCAAGGATTTTTCGGTAAATGTAATCTCCAAATCGGGTACAACAACAGAGCCTGCCATAGCCTTTAGAGTTATGCGCAAGATGCTTATGGAAAGATACGGAGATAAAGCTTTTGACCGTATATTTGTGACGACAGACAAGTCCAAGGGTACACTTAAGGCCTTTTCTGACACACAGGGATACGAGACCTTTGTAGTTCCTGATAATGTTGGCGGCAGGTACTCTGTGCTCACTTCAGTCGGGCTGTTGCCCATAGCGGTTGCCGGAATTGATATAGACGCGCTTATGAAAGGTGCGCAAGATGCCCAAAGAGATTTTTTGAACACAGACCTTAAGTCAAACAGTTGCTACAGGTATGCGGCCATTCGCAACATCTTGTATAGAATGGGCAAAAACATAGAGCTTATGGTTAGTTATGAGCCGTCATTCGCGCTGATGAACGAGTGGCTTAAACAGCTTTTTGGAGAGAGCGAGGGAAAGCAGGGGAAGGGCATTTTTCCTGCATCTGCAATTTTCTCAACAGATCTTCACTCCTTGGGCCAATATATTCAACAGGGGCGGCGCAGCCTGTTTGAAACAATTGTAATATTTGACAAACCGAAAAAGGATATGACGATAAACAGTGAAAATCCCGACATAGACGGACTGAACTTTTTAGCGGGCAAAAAAATGTCATATGTAAATCAAAAAGCTTTTGAGGGAACTGTGCTAGCGCACACGGACGGAGGAGTACCCAATATAGTATTGAAATCAG
>JAIRUF010000138.1 GCA_031254555.1 Oscillospiraceae bacterium
CGATGCAGAACGCCGCTTGATAGAACACGGGGTAAAACATGCCGCTGGCGACCCTGAGCAGTTGCTTTTGAGGGCGGGTGAGATTTTAGTGGACTTTACAAATTGTGCGGCAGTTTCAACTACACCGGCGGATGAAAACGCGGTAATAAAACGCATAGAGATAGTTAAAATCGGTACAAAAATGGCTATGATAGTTTTACTTACATCAACAGGTATCTTAAAAAGTAAAGCCTGCAGGACAGATGTTGAGATAACGCCTGATCTTATCGAGACATTTTATAATATAACGGCCCGTAATTTTTTGGATAAACCGCTTTTAGACATAAGCACAGTTATGATACAGACGCTTGTTGCGTCTTTAGGTAAAAAAGCGCTTATAATGTCTCCGTTGCTCGTCACCATATCGGATCTGGCAGGGGCAGCTTCACAGTCCGAGATAATTTTGGGCGGGCAAACAAATCTTTTAGGTTACAGAGAGTTTGAAAAAAACGCTGCAGAACTTTTAAAATTTCTCCACAAAAGTGAGCCACTCAGCAATATTATATCGTCAACGAATGATGACCTTAATATATTGATCGGGAACGAAAACAAATACAGGGAGCTTGAAAATTCGAGTATGATAATATCCAGGTATTTGATAGGCGGCCGTGAGGGAGGGTCAATTGGAATAATAGGGCCCACGAGGATGAACTACGCGGGACTTATTCCCAAAATAAGATATCTTACATCTTTGGTAGGTAAGATTTTATCAGAAGTTTATGAGGAGGATGCACCGGATGACGTACATTGATAAGGAGCAGGAGTTAGATTTGGACTTTGAGGATTTGCAAGATTTTTCGCAGCCTGATGCAAGCTCGCTCTCCAGCGGGGAAATAGGAAATTGTGACCTGCAAAAGGAAGAGGACTTAAGTGAGATAGAGGAGCTTAAAAAAGAGCTGGATGCACAAAAAGACAATTATTTGCGCCTTGCGGCTGAATATGATAACTTTAGAAAAAGGACTGCAAAAGAGCGTGAACAGGCGTTTATTGACGCTAAGGTGTCTGTGCTGGAGGATCTTCTGCCGGTCGTGGATAATATGGACAGGGCGAGGGATATAGATGATACATCCATAGACGAGTTCAAAAAAGGTATAGACATGACTTTAAAACAGTTTTATGAAACACTTGAACTTTTAGGTCTTAAAAGTTTTGGCGAGGCGGGCGATTTGTTTGATCCCAATATCCACAATGCGGTAATGCATGTGCAGGATGATAATATAAATGAGAGTACAGTGGTTGAAGTTTTTATAAAAGGATACCGGGTGGGGGACAAAATAATAAGGCCGGCTATGGTAAAAGTCGCAAATTAATTAAATAATAATTTATAAAATAAATACAAAATATTAGGAGGAAGCTTTAATGGCAAAGATAGTAGGTATTGACCTTGGTACAACAAACTCATGTGTAGCGGTTATAGAGGGCGGCGAGCCAATTGTAATAGCTAATGCTGAGGGCGCAAGAACAACGCCGTCAGTTGTCGCTTTTTCAAAAACAGGTGAACGTATGGTGGGGCAGGTGGCGAAAAGGCAGGCAATCACAAATCCAGATAAAACGGTGACTTCAATTAAGCGCCAGATGGGGACGGAGTATAAGGTAAAGATTGACGATAAAAAATACACACCGCAGGAAGTTTCGGCAATGATCTTGCAAAAGCTTAAATCAGATGCCGAGGCATATCTGGGTGACAGGGTGACAGAAGCTGTTATAACAGTTCCGGCATATTTTACAGACTCGCAGCGTCAGGCAACTAAAGACGCCGGTAAAATCGCGGGTCTTGAGGTAAAGAGGATAATAAATGAACCAACAGCGGCTGCTCTTGCATATGGTATAGATAAGGAAAGCGATCAAAAAATCATGGTGTATGATTTGGGCGGCGGCACGTTTGACGTATCCATAATCGAGATGGGGGACGGTGTTCAGGAAGTTTTGTCAACGGCCGGTAATAACCGACTCGGAGGAGATGACTTTGACCAGAGGATTATTGACTTTTTAGCGGATGAGTTTAAAAAGGAGCAGGGCATTGACCTTAGGGGTGACAAGATGGCAATGCAGAGACTTAAAGAAGCTGCGGAAAAAGCAAAGATCGAACTTTCAGGAGTGACGTCATCATCGGTTAGCCTTCCGTTTATTACAGCCGATGCCTCAGGTCCTAAGCATCTTGAAATGACTCTTTCACGTGCTAAGTTTAACGAGTTGACGGCAGACCTTGTTGAAAAGACAATGGGACCGGTGCGTCAGGCAATGGCGGATTCCGGACTTAACGTAAACGATATTGACAGAGTTCTAATGGTAGGAGGATCTTCCCGCATACCCGCAGTGCAGGACGCCATTAAATCTTTTACGGGCAAAGAACCGTTTAAGGGCATAAATCCGGACGAATGTGTGGCTTTGGGAGCTGCCATTCAGGCGGGCGTACTTGGAGGGGACGTTAAGGGGCTTTTGCTTTTAGACGTAACGCCGCTCTCACTGGGAATTGAAACTCTTGGCTCGGTAACTACAAAAATCATTGAGAGAAATACAACGATCCCGACCAAGAAAAGCCAGATTTTCTCAACGGCCTCAGACAATCAAACGTCAGTTGAGGTTCATGTACTACAAGGAGAGAGAGAGTTTGCAAAGGACAACAAGACGCTTGGAAGGTTCCACCTTGACGGTATTCTACCGGCACGAAGAGGAACTCCTCAGGTAGAGGTGACATTTGATATAGACGCAAACGGAATTGTACATGTATCCGCAAAGGATTTGGGCACAAACAAAGAGCAGTCAATTTCCATTACCGCGTCCACAAACATGTCTAAAGATGATATTGAAAAAGCAGTTAAGGAAGCGGAACAGTTTGCGCAGGAGGATAAAAAGCTCCGCGAGGAAACTGATATGAAAAATAACGCTGACCAAATGGTATATCAGTGTGAAAAGATTCTTGCCGAAGAGGCTGATAAATTCGATCAGGCGGACAAACAAGAGCTTGAGGAAAGGGTAGACGCGTTAAAAGAGGCTCTTAAAGGTGAGGATATTAACTTAATCAAATCAAAGCAGGAGGAGCTCACCTCTAAGTTTTATGAGGTGTCCGCAAAAATTTATCAGCAAAACGCTCCTCAGCAGGAGGGTGAAGCGGCGCCGGGAGACGGTTCTGAAGAAAATGACGGCCAACAGTATTATGACGCCGATTACACAGACGCGGAATAGGCTGAAAATGGCGGTGAATATTGCCAAAAGGAGTTGTAATATTGGCAGATAAACGAGATTATTATGAGGTGCTTGGTGTTGCCAAAAGCGCGTCTGATGATGAGATAAAAAAGGCATACAGGCAGATTGCCAAAAAATATCACCCGGATCTTAACCCTGGTGATAAAGGGGCCGAAATGAAATTCAAAGAGGCCAACGAGGCATATGAAGTTTTGTCAGACAGTGATAAAAAGGCAAAATATGATCAGTTCGGCCATGCCGGTGTTGATCCGAACTTTGGGACCAGCAGCGGTTTTGGCGGCGGATATGATTTTGACATTGGAGATATATTCAGCAGCTTTTTTGGCGGCTTAGGGGGCGGATTCGGCGGGTTCGGCGGCGGAAGAGCAAATCCCAATGCACCGCAAAAGGGAAACAATGTAAGCGCTGTTGTGACGATATCTTTTGAAGACGCAGCAAAAGGGATAAAGAAAAATGTCGAATTTCAGCGCATTGAAGGGTGCGATGTCTGCAATGGAACAGGTGCCGGCAAGGGGACGTCCCCTGAAACATGCCCCGACTGTAAGGGAGTAGGTCATGTAAGCGTACAGCAGAGAACTCCTTTTGGCGTTATATCAACTTCCAGGGAGTGTTCGCGCTGCGGCGGTAAGGGTAAAATCATTAAAGATCCCTGTTCAAAATGCAATGGGATAGGCATGGTAAGAAAAGCCGCAAAGGTAGAGGTGAACATACCCGCAGGAATAGATGACGGTCAGGTAATAAGCGTAAGGGGAGAGGGCAATCATGGCATTAACGGCGGTCCTCAGGGCGACCTTAGAGTGTCGATCAACGTAAGGCCGCATCCGTTTTTTGAGAGGGAAAACTATGACGTCTGGTGCGAGGTTACTGTAACCTTTATGCAGGCAGTGCTCGGCGATGAGTTGTTTGTTCCTACCCTTGACGGCAGAGTAAAATATAATATACCGGCGGGTACTCAGTCAGGGTCTGTGTTCCGTTTAAAAGAAAGGGGTATCACTCATCTTAACGGGCGGGCTAAAGGCGACCAGTACGTTAAGATTATTGTGGATGTTCCAACCAAAATTACCGAACATCAAAAAGATCTTCTCAAAAAGTTTGACGATGAGCTGATTGACAGGCCTGTAAGATACACAGACGGACCTGTGGCACCGAACAAAAAGGGCATCTTTGATAAAATAAAGGATAACTTAAAAGGCGATAAATAAAAAAACAAAAAAGAGGCGGTAACAGATGAGTTTGTTACCGCCTCTTTTTTTGTCAATAGAATCAGCCGGTCAGCACATACTACGGATCAACGTGATAAGCGTTAGACGAGGCTCAGGCACCGCAAAAGTGTCAGCATATATTCGCCAATAAGGGCAGTTTTCATTGTGCCCTTGAAAC
>JAIRUF010000156.1 GCA_031254555.1 Oscillospiraceae bacterium
ACGGTGCCCAGGGAGCAGGCGGTGCAGATATAGCCGGTGCGTTTGACAGCGGCGGTATTGGTGCTGTAATAAATTCTTCAAGGGGAATAATGTGCGCGTACAAAAATGGTGATTGGGACGAAAAAGATTATGCGCAGGCGGCAAGGGCCGAGGCAATCAGGATGAGAGACGAGATAAACTCATATATAAAAAGATAGGGTAAACCTTGCTGTGACTTTTCAAAAAGCGTTTGCCTATGAATAACAGATGTGTAAAAAGGAGAATGGCAGTGTCATATATTCAGCAAAAAGCTCTGATAGTAAAAAAAGAAGAGTTGGCACAAGGGATATTCCGTTATACCTTAAAAAACAGCGAGCTTGTTTCTCTATCCCGAGCAGGTCAATTTGTGCATATATTGTGCGGAGAAAAAACACTTCGCCGTCCTATATCCATATGCAGTATTGACAAGGAAAACGGCGTGTTTGATATCGTCTTCTCCGCCAAAGGTGAAGGTACGCATTGGATGTCCGGGCAGAATAAGGGCGACGAATACGATGTATTAGGCCCCCTTGGCAACGGTTTTGATACCGATATTAAGGGCAGGGTTTTGCTAATCGGAGGAGGCATTGGAGTTCCGCCAATGCTGTGTGTGGCCAGCGAGATATTGGCTCCATGTGACGCTATTTTAGGGTTTGGCAGTAAAGACGCGGTGATACTGGAAAAAGACTTTAAAGCGGTCTGCTCAAATGTCCATATAACAACAGATGATGGTTCTTTTGGCCGAAAAGGGCTGGTGACGGATTTACTGAGTGAAATTGCAGATAGGCAAAAGTACAGTGTCATTTACGCGTGCGGTCCAGCGCCTATGCTGAAAGCTGTTGCCATGATAGCTGAAAAAAACAAAATCAAGTGCTGCGTATCCCTTGAAGAACGCATGGGATGCGGTGTGGGTGCATGCCTTGTGTGCGCGTGCAAAACAAAGCACGGAAATATAGAACAATTTAGCCATGTCTGTAAGGACGGCCCGGTGTTTAACGCTCAGGAGGTAGTTTGGTAATGGCGGATATGAGAGTTTGCATAGCGGATGTGTACATGAAAAATCCGGTAATAACAGCCTCCGGCACATTTGGATTTGGCAGGGAGTACAATGAGATCTACCCCATAGGCTGTCTTGGCGGTATATCATGTAAAGGGACGACGCTCAATGAAAAAAGCGGGAATGAGCCGCCTAGGATCATTGAAACTCACAGCGGTATGCTTAACAGCGTGGGGCTTCAAAACCCGGGAGTGGACCATTTTTTAAAAGAGGATCTTCCCTGGCTTAAAAGTCAGGATGTTGCCGTTATCTTAAATGTGGCGGGCAGCACGGTTGAGGAGTACTGTAAAATAGCTCAAAAGGTTTCAGACAGTGATATAGATATCATCGAGCTTAATATCTCATGCCCCAACGTAAAAGAGGGCGGAGTGGCTTTTGGAACAAGTGCAAACAGCGTTGAATCTATAACGCAGCAGGTTAAGATGCATACAAAAAAACCGGTGATGGTAAAGCTTTCTCCAAATGTAACGGATATAGCCGAAATGGCAAGAGCTGCTCAGAGCGGCGGCGCCGACGCTATTTCTCTCATCAACACCATCACAGGAATGAGGATAGATATAAACACTAAAAGGCCGTTTTTAAAAAATAATATCGGCGGTCTTTCGGGCAGAGCTGTTTTTCCGGTTGCGCTTCGCATGGTGTGGCAGGCAGCGAACGCCGTAAGTGTTCCGGTTGTCGGAATGGGAGGCATAGCAACCGCTCAGGACGCCATTGAAATGATGCTTGCGGGAGCAAGCGCCGTACAGGTCGGAACTGCGAATTTTACGGACGCGTATGCCCCAGTAAAGATTATACAGGGGATTGAAAAGTATCTTGACGACAATGGAGTTTGTGATGTGAACGACATTGTAGGCCAGGTAAAAATATGGTGATGGAGGCTGTAAAGTTTGATAATATTGTCAGTGGATTACGGTGAGGCCCGAACCGGCATTGCTGTGTGCGACGAGACAGAGACAATAGCGTCGCCTGTAACCACAATAACCGGAGGGTATATTCCAAAGCTTGCAGATAACGTTTTGCAGCTTGTAAAAAAGCACAATGCCAAAATGGTGATAGTTGGGTATCCGCTGAACATGGACGGAAGTGCCGGTGCAAGCGCGAAGAAGTGCGCGGATTTAGCAAACCTGCTTGAGCGGGAATTGCAGATACCGGTAAAGCTATGGGATGAGAGGTTATCAACTGTTCAGGCTCATAAGTCATTTAATCATATGAATATAAGAGGCAAAAAGAGAAAAGAAAATATAGATAAACTTGCGGCTGTAATTATACTTGAAGAATATTTGGCATACAGGAAAAATAAAGAAGGCAGCGGAGAAAATAAAGATGAACAGTGAATTTTTGGAACTGAGAAAAAAAATAATAAAAAAAGACTTCAGTCAATTAAGTGACATGCAGTTAAAAGCGGTCCTGCAGATAAACGGACCGCTTTTAATTCTTGCCGGGGCGGGATCGGGAAAGACCACCGTTTTAATAAACAGGATATCAAATATTATAAAATACGGCGAAGCATACGTCTCAGACAAGATCTGCGCAAGCGTATCCGACAGCGACATAAATCTCCTTGAGGATTACCTTGACGGGAAAACGGATAAAGAATTTGAGCCAAATGATATTTTGGCTGTAAATCCGGCACAGCCGTGGCAGATATTGGCGATAACGTTTACTAACAAGGCCGCAAATGAACTAAAAGACAGGCTTTGCGCAAAACTTGGGGATAAGGCAAAGGATATTTGGGCGGGCACATTCCATTCAATTTGCGCGAGAATCCTGCGTCGCAACAGCGATATTCTGGGCTATACAAGCCGCTTTACGATTTATGACACGGATGACTCCAAAAGGGTGATGAAAGAGTGTCAAAGGCTGCTTAAAATAGAGGACAGACTCCTGTCTCATAAAACTATATTAAAGGAGATAAGCAAAGCTAAGGACAGCCTTATAACACCTGAAGAATACGCAAAAAGTGCGGGGAACGACATAAGGCTTAAAAACATAGCCCAGGCGTATTTTACCTATCAGCAGCTTTTAAAAACAGCTGACGCTATGGATTTTGATGATATAATAATGAACACGGTGTCATTGCTTCAAAAGGACAGTGACGCCTGTGAGTACTATCAGAATAAGTTTAGATACATTTTGGTTGACGAGTACCAGGATACAAATCATGCGCAATATGTGCTGACCAACATACTTGCAAAAAAGCATAACAATATTTGCGTCGTAGGCGACGATGACCAAAGCATATACAGATTCAGGGGAGCTACTATAGAGAACATATTGAACTTTGAAAATCAATATAAAAAAGCTAACATTATAAGGTTAGAGCAAAATTATAGATCAACAGGGAATATTTTAAAGGCCGCGAACGCTGTGATATCAAATAACTCGGAGCGAAAGGGAAAAACCCTGTGGACCGCAAATGGAGACGGCGAGAAGATAACTGTGTACACGGCGAACGATGAGATGGAAGAGGGAATGTACATAGCGGACAATATAATGTCAAGCGTTGCGGCTGGAGGCAAGTGGAGCGATCACGCCGTGTTTTACAGGATGAATGCTCAGTCAAATGCCATAGAGCGCTCATTTGTAAGAAGCGGTATCCCATACAGGGTAATAGGCGGCCACAGATTCTACGACCGTAAGGAGATTAGAGACGCTTTGGCATACCTTACTCTAATCAATAACCCGTCAGATAATATCCGTCTTCGCAGGATAATAAATGAACCCAAAAGGGGCATAGGGGACGCAACCTTGAACACGGTTGCCGAAATAGCGGCAGGCCTTGGCGTTTGCATGTTTGATGTAATAAAGACAGCGGATGAATATGAAAGGCTTTCAAGAACGGCCTCAAAGCTTTTGCAGTTTGCAGGCATTATTTCAACATTTAGTTCTATGGTCGGTACTGTGCCAATAAGCGATCTGTTTACTCAGCTCATGGATAAAAGCGGATATATAACAGGATTGTCTTATGATAAGGACACGTTTGAGGACAGACTAGAAAATATCAACGAGCTTTCATCAAACTTGTTGAGGTACACCCAGGAGAATGAGGACGCCGACCTTGGCGGATTTTTAGAGGAAGTATCGCTTATGTCGGATATAGATAATTACAACGCCGGGACGGATGCTGTGGTGTTGATGACATTGCATTCAGCAAAGGGTTTAGAGTTCCCGTCCGTATTCATGACGGGGATGGAACAGGGGGTTTTCCCGGGGATACAGTCGATGTATCCGCCGTCAGAAATTGAGGAGGAAAGACGGCTTGCCTATGTCGGTATAACAAGGGCTAAGGAGAGGCTCTATATGACCAACGTAAGGGCAAGGATGCTGTTTGGCACAACGACCAGAAACAGGCCCTCCATGTTCCTTTTAGAGATTCCATTAGAGCTTACAAGGGGAAGAATAGAGTCAGGATACTTTGAAAAGCCGGATAAAAATAAATATGAGAGGGAAGCAAAGCCAAGCTATCACTCAAAGGCCAATCACTTTGTATCGTCAAAACAAAATGCTTTAAAGTATACATACAATAAAGGGGACACTGTTACACACAGGACATTCGGAACGGGCGTTGTTCTCGTAGTTCAGCCAATGGGCAACGACACTTTATTGGAGATAGCCTTTGATAAAGCGGGGACCAAAAAGCTTATGGCAAACTTTGCAAAACTCAACAAAGAGTAAAACAACCGCCGGATTTATCCGGCGGTTGTTTTAAAATATTTAAGCATCTGTGCTTATTTTTACATAAACGGGGATGTAATGTTCATCAGCCTGAAATCGACAGGATCACTGTCATGTGTGGAACGATAGATGCTAAATATCATCCCGATGCCTATATAAAGGCAAAGCGAAGATGAACCGCCCGCGCTGAAAAACGGCAGGGTTATTCCAATGACAGGGCCAATCCTTAGGCACATTGCTATATTTATAAAAGTCTGCATAGCAATCATTGACGCAATGCCGTAACAGACATAATGTGCGGCAAAATCTCCCGTCTTTTTCCCGACCCTTATTATCTTAAATATTACCAAACCCAGTAACAGCAGTGCAGCCAAGCAGCCCAAAAGGCCCAGCTCTTCTCCAACCACTGAAAATATCATATCATTTTTACTTTCAGGAACTAAACCGGATTGAGTAAATCTGCCCTGGAATAGGCCCTGGCCCAAAAAGCCTCCTGATCCAATTGCGGAGAGGCTCATATTTTGCTGATACGCCGTTGCAGGATACAAGTCAGGATTTATAATAACCAGGAAGCGTTCCTTTTGAAAATCATCGATATTGACCCACAAAATGGGTATTGCCGCCAACAAAACCAAAGAGGTGGACAACATATATTTCCAGTTGATCCCCGCGACAAAAATCATGCAAATAGCAACGAGTAAGAAGATAAGAGCAGAGCCGTCATCCCCGGATATTGACACCAAAAGCACGGGTATTACAGCGTGCAGGGAAATTAATGAGATTGTTTTTATAGAGTTTATTTTTTCGCGAACTTTGTTCAGATGAACTCCAAAGGTTATAATAAAAAATATCTTTACAAGTTCAGACGGCTGAAAAGCGAACACCTTTAAATTAAGCCATGTTCTGGCATCCGATCTGGTTCCTCCCTGAGGAGCCTCACCGAAAATAAATACAATAATCATTAAAAGTATTGCGACGCCTGCAACAACAGGCCACACCTTTAAAATTATCTCATAGTCGATCAGAGATACGATAAAAGCAATAATAATTCCGATAAATATGGCTATAAACATGGTCCTTACATCTCTTGTAAAAAAGCCGCCGTTTTCAAGGGAGCGCCTTGTTGCGCTAGCCACCATTAAAATTCCAAAGGCAGAGGTTAGCATACATAGAAATAAGAGAACTTTATCAGTTCCTTTAATAAAATAAACAATTTGTTTCCTTAAATTAGCCAATGTTATTTCCTTCCTCATCGCATGTATCCGTGCGCATATAATCTGAACACGTTTTATAAAGTCAGATTTTCTCTAATAATGCCAATAATATTATTAAAATATATTATATAGATTCAAGCGAGTTATTTCAATAAAAAACGACAATAATATTGATTAAATATAAATTTACTATTATAAAAAACTGTGATAAAATGGTTGAAAAGCAAATATTTTATCATGTGTACATGATTTATAACTGTATGTAATTGTGCCGGTGTTTAGATTCGCCGAAAAGCACAGTATACAGTGATTGTATCACAAAATTTATTGATATCATGATTTATATTTATTTATAGTATTGTCAAAAATTTCTATTAAAGGTAAACTTATGAAAACTTTTTTTACCAAAAGTGAAGATGAGACAGAAAATATAGGACAAATGATTGCAAAGGAGCTTAAACCCCATGATGTTATTGCCTTATTTGGCGATCTTGGAGCGGGGAAAACAGCATTTGTAAGAGGGCTTGCAAGGGGACTTGGGGTCAAAGCGGATGTAAGCAGCCCCACATTTTCGCTGGTGCATGATTACGGAGGGGTGCCGGCTTTGTATCACTTTGATATGTATAGGGTGTCGACATGGGAGGACCTTTGCTCCACAGGCTTTTTTGATTATTTGGATCTTGGCGGTATTCTCGCCGTGGAGTGGAGCGAAAATATAGAGACTCAGTTGCCGAAAACGCATATAAGGGTTGAAATACAAAAAGGTGAAAGCGATGATGAGCGTACGATCATCATATCAGGAGATAGTATAAAATGAGGATTTTTGCAGTAGAGTGTTCTGCCTTAGCTTCAAGTGTGGCAATAGTTGAGCAGGACAAGCTTTTGTGTGAGTTTTTTACAAACACTGGGCTTACCCACAGCCAAACGCTTATGCCAATGGCTCAAAGCGCTTTAACATGCGCTGGAATAGAACTTAACAGTATCGATTGTTTTGCCATCGCGTCGGGTCCGGGTTCATTTACAGGCGTTAGAATCGGCATAGCTGCGCTCAAGGGTATTGCAATTGCCCAGGAAAAGCCATGTATGCCTGTGTCCGCATTGGAGGCTTTGGCCTATAATTTTCTGTTTAAAAACTGTATAGCCTGCTGTGTCATGGATGCTCGCTGCAACCAGGTTTATACGGCGACGTTTAGGTGTACAGATACAGTACAGCGCTTAACTGCCGATGAGGCCCTGATGATAGACGAACTCAAGTATAAACTACAAAACTATGATCTGCCCGTGGTTTTTGTTGGTGACGGCGCAAATTTATGCTATAATGCACTTAAAGATGAGCTTTGCGGTGTAAAGCTTGCACCCTTACCTCTTCGGTATCAACGGGCGTCGAGCGTTGCTTTTTGCGCTATGGATAAGCTGAAAACGCAGGATGCCGTCAGCGTTGAAAATTTGCTTCCCGTTTACCTGAGGGTGCCTCAGGCTGAAAGAGAGCTTAAAAAAAGGATGGAAAGTAAAAAATGATAGCAATTGGTTGTGACCACGGAGGGTTTGAACTCAAGGAAATTATTTTAAAATTCTTTGATGAGAACAATATAAAGTATAAAGATTTTGGAATATATTCAAATGAGTCTGAGGATTACCCCAAAATTGCAAAGCAAGTTTGCGGGTCCATTATAAGCGGAGAGTGTGACAAGGGTATCCTTTTGTGCGGAACGGGGATAGGAATGTCTATTGCCGCAAATAAAATAAATGGTATAAGG
>JAIRUF010000163.1 GCA_031254555.1 Oscillospiraceae bacterium
CATAATGTATTCGGCGCTCATAAGAAGTTCCTGAAGGGTGTTGGCAAGCCCTCTTTTTAAAAGGATCGGCTTGTTAACCTTACCAAGTTGTTTTAACATCTCAAAGTTCTGCATATTGCGTGCGCCGACCTGAATTACGTCTACATCTTCAAACAGATCAAGGTGTGAAAGATCCATTATCTCAGTCACAATGGGAAGTCCCGTATCTTTTTTTGCCTTTAAAAGCAAATCGATGCCCTCAGCTCGAAGTCCCTGGAAGGCATATGGCGATGTGCGTGGCTTAAATGCTCCGCCCCGAAGCAATGTAGCGCCGGACTTTTTTACCTGGGCGGCGATATTGCATATTTGCTCTTCAGATTCAACGGAGCATGGCCCTGCAATGATCTGAAAAAATCCGCCGCCAATTTTTATATCGTTTATATTTACAACAGTATCATCCGGGTGAAATTTGCGGTTTGAGTTTTTAAACGGCTCTTGGATGCGCTTTACCGTTTCAACTATATCAAGCCCTTGCATAAGTGATATATCAACCGATGACGTGTCTCCTATAAGTCCTAGGATAGTTTGGTATTTGCCTTGGCTTAAATGAGTTTCTATATCCATACTTTTAAGCCAGGAAATCAGATTGTCTATCTGTGAGCTGCTGGTATTTTCTTTGAGAACTAAAATCATAATATAAACCTCCAATAAAATTAAAAGAGCCTCGCAGCGTATTTAACTGCGAAACTCTTTGCTTTAACTAAAATGTGTTAAAAACAATGTAGTTTTTCTCTTGCAGCAAAATACAAATTGGCCTTACTAAAAAAATAAGTAAAGCTAAAGTATGCAAAGTATAATTCTTTTGCAGCAAGGATAATTCTGTTCATAACATATATCTCCTGAAATTACTATGGTCATGATAACATATCTTTTTAAAGTTGTAAAGAATATATTTTTTAAATGGAAAAAATTTTTAATATTTATGTAGGTATCATTCACATAAATTAAATATACACTATAAATTATGTATTATTAATATAAAGAAAGGCGGGTCGATATGAGTAGGTTTAAGAGTTTATTTGTCAGATTTATGTCTTTATTGATATGGGTTGTTTTTATAATAGCGGCTACTTTATTGTCGGCCTTTTCAATAACTATAGACGGAAATGTAAGCAAGGCCAACGAGTGGAAAGACGCTGTGATCACCGGCGTTGTAGAGCCTCCTGACGGATACAGGAACATAGCCTATGCAGAGGTCTTAGTTATAACGGACAATGCAAGAAACATGTTTAACGTTGCAATTACAGTTGTGGAATTTAACTCTATAGGATCAAACAGTTCTGTGCTAATGAGAGTAAATGGTAAAGACGCTCTGTTCATGGACGCGCATGGTGTGAATAAAATTATATATCCAGGATTTAAAATCAACGCCGCCGCAAGCCGTCAGTATGATGAATACAGTATGGAGGTCAGCGTTGAGATGAGCAAAATAGGAAAAGACGATTGGTTTTCAATTGTTTTGTTTGATAAGAATGACCGCAATACGGATGAGTTTTTCTTTAACATACAGTCAAGGACGCTGTTGAGCGGTGATCCGTCTGTGCCAACGACCAAAGCCACCACAACAAAGGCCACGACAGCGGCCAAGACCACTAAAGCTACAACTTCCAAAAGCGCGAAATCAACTACGGCTAAAACTAAAAAGCCGACAACAAAGAAGTATACAACCAAAAAATATACGAAAAAAGGAGCAAGCGCCAAAAAATATACAACTAAAAAATATACGGTAAATAAAAGCCCGACCAAGGGTGCAGGCGAAGTTTTAAATGTTGAAAACGGTGATAACAATGAGATTTATGACGAATTGTTCGATGACGGCGGCGCTGTTAGCCAGAGCGGATCTCAAACTCTTAAAAAAGCAGGGATAGCAGCAATTGCTCTGTTGCTCATAATAGCCGCTGTGGGTATCCCGGTTTATCAAAAAAATAAAGAGAGCAGCAGCGATGAAAATGAATGAGATAAAACAATAAAAATAATACCCCGGTAACCCGGGGTATTATTTTTATTTATGAAACAATCTCCTGGATTCATATTGCGGCTCACAAGTTATGTTTACACCTAGCTTTTTAAACACGGCGTCGTCAACCTGTGATAAAATTACACTTGAATGTGCCTCGCACCCCCGCAGCTTATATAGCTGCCTTATTGCCTTTTCCGCGTTTTTGTCAGTCGCTGCCGATATGGACAGAGCGATTAAAACCTCATCGGTGTGGAGACGGGGGTTTTTATTGTCTAAGTGCTGGGTTTTCAGTTTCTGAATAGGCTCAATAACCAAAGGCGGTATTAAGTGGATCTCATCAGGTATATCCGCAAGTGTCTTAAGGGCGTTTAGAAGCATGGCGGAGGAGGCCCCTAAAAGGCTGGTTGTTTTCCCCGTTATTATACGGCCGTCATCCAGCATGATAGCCGTTGCGGGTTTGTTGGTGGCCGATGCCTTGTCACAGCAAGCTTTTACAACCTGGCGGTCTTGCGATGAAATCTTTGCCTGTTTCATTAAAAGCTCAAGCTTATATACAATGTCAGAGTCAGCAAGGCCCTTGCGCTTTTCGCAGACCGCACTGTAATATCTTCTGATTATTTCCTGTTCAGCGGCGGTGCGGCAGGACTCGTCGTCTATAATACACTTGCCTGCCATGTTTACCCCCATATCAGTTGGTGACTTGTAGGGGGAGCAGCCCCATATTTTTTCAAATATAGAGTTTAAAACAGGAAAAATCTCAATGTCCCGATTATAGTTTACTGCCGTTTCGCCGTATGCTTCAAGGTGGAAAGGATCTATCATGTTAACGTCGTTTAGGTCAGCCGTCGCGGCCTCATAGGCAATGTTGACAGGGTGCGTTAACGCAAGGTTCCAAACAGGGAAAGTTTCAAACTTTGCATAGCCGGCTTTTATTCCCCTTTTATGATCATGGTACAGTTGAGAAAGGCAGGCGGCCATTTTTCCGCTGCCGGGGCCCGGAGCCGTGACGACGACCAGTGAACGGCTGGTCTGTATGTACTCGTTTTTGCCGTAGCCATCGTCGCTGACAATGAAAGGCACATTTGAAGGATAGCCTTCAATCGGATAATGCCTGTACACTTTCACCCCAAGGCTTTGCAGTCTTTTTTGGAACACGTCGGCCGCAGGCTGAGAGTGGTATTTATTTAAAACAACACTTCCGACAAACATACCTATGCTTTGAAAAGCGTCAATAAGGCGAAGCACATCGAGGTCATAGGTTATGCCCAAATCGCCGCGCACTTTGTTTTTTTCAATATCTGCCGCATTGATGACTATAACAAGCTCTGCCTTGTCCTTGAGCTGATGCAGCATTTTTATCTTACTGTCCGGACTGAATCCCGGCAAAACGCGTGAGGCGTGAAAATCATCAAACAGCTTCCCGCCGAATTCTAAATATAATTTACCGCCAAATTTTTCAACTCGACGCATAATAAGTTCAGACTGAAGAGAAAGATATTTTTCTTTGTCAAACCCAATCTTCATAAAATCCTCCACGTACAAAATAAATTATATTATAGCAAAATCGACATAAATTTACAAGGCAATAGCGCCAAATAAAATTTGTAATATACCCGCAGAACGTATATTATATAAAGGCGGAGGTGATGGAAATGGCTGTTTGGAATCCTTGGCACGGATGCATAAAATACAGTGAGGGCTGCGATAACTGCTACGTCTACAGGATGGACAAAAAATACGAGAGGGACAGCAGTAAAGTGACAATTAACAAAAGCTTTTCACTTCCGGTGCAAAAATATAAAAACGGAGAGTATAAGATAAAGTCAGGCGATATACTTTATACCTGCTTTAGCTCAGACTTCTTTTTAGACGATGCGGATGTTTGGCGGACAAAGGCGTGGGAGATGATGCGTGAGCGCCGTGATATTAATTTTTTAATAATAACTAAACGTATATTGCGGTTTATGGATTGCATACCTCCCGACTGGGGAGACGGGTACGGCAATGTCATTATCTTCTGTACCGTTGAAAATCAAAAGAGAGCAGACGAAAGACTTCCCGTTTTCTCAAAACTGCCCATCAAACACAAGGGGATAGTTTGCTCACCTCTGTTGGGACCCATTGATCTCGGCGATTATCTGTGCGGTATAGAGCAAGTAACAGTTGCCGGTGAGTCCGGCTATAACGCCAGGGTTTGTGATTACAACTGGATATTGTCTATAAGGGAGCAGTGTATGGAGCAGTGTGTAGATTTTAAGTTCAGTCAGACCGGCGCAAAGCTTAGAAAAGACGGGAAGTTATACTATATAAAAAGGAAATACCAGCATTCTCAGGCTGGCAAAGCAAATATAAACTATCAAAAATTGATTTGATTTCTATTTTTATATATTTCTTTTAAATATTACGCATATTATAAAGTAAACACAAAAGGAGGTATGTTTTATAGAAATCAATAAATTTGCGCATATCCCTGCGGGAGAGCATAAACTGCCTGAGCTGCCGTATGCCTATGACGCGCTAGAGCCCGTAATAGACGCCCAGACTCTTAGGATACACCACGACAAGCACCACAAAAAATATGTTGATGATTTAAACGCTACTGAAATCGCGCTAAAAGAGGCAAGGAGCGCTAAAAAATTTGAAGACATAAATCTCTTGGAGAGAAACTTGGCCTTTAATGGATCAGGACATATTCTGCACAGTATATACTGGACTATAATGGCACCCAAAGGCCAGGGAGGAAAGCCATTAGAATACACTCAAAAGTATATTAACTGGTATTTTGGAAACTTTGACGCCTTTAAAGATCAATTTATCAGCGCGTCAAATGATATACAGGGATCAGGCTGGGGCATTTTGGGGTATAACACAGCTTTTCTGCGCTTAGAGGTGCTGCAGTGTGAAAAGCATGAGAACCTGAGTATATGGGGGACCATACCAATACTTGTGTGTGATGTGTGGGAACACGCGTATTACCTGAAATATCAAAACAACAGGAAAGATTACATAGACAAGTGGTGGACAATAATTAACTGGGAAACAGTTGAACAAAGACTTTTAAACGCGGGGCAAGGGTTATTGCGGTTATTTTTTTAATGCGGATTTAAAGTCTGTTCAGCAATATGTCAAGCTCAAAGGAAGCACAATAAAACAGGTTACGGTTTTACCGTAACCTGTTTTATCAGTTATCACTTATGTCTACAAGCACTGCGTGAACTACAAATCTCTCATCCTGAGTGCGTGAGGTGCAGGTGGAAAGAGTAATTATTTTATCGTTTATACCGGGGATTATCTCATTGTTTTTTATGACTGATGCTGACGAGATCATTTTTATATAATTT
>JAIRUF010000019.1 GCA_031254555.1 Oscillospiraceae bacterium
ATATGTTGACATAAATGAGCCAATGATAAAAGAATTAAAGCGGATTTTAGGGGAAGAAAATGTTGTTGTCCAGTAGAAAAATTTGTTTCACATATTTAAAAGGAGAAATGAAATGAGAACGATAGGTGTTTTGACAAGCGGAGGAGACGCTCCGGGCATGAATGCCGCAATTAGGTCTGTCGTACGTACCGGCATAGAAAACGACATGAATGTAATAGGTATCAAAGACGGGTATGAGGGATTGATAGGCGGAGATGTGTACGAGATGAACCTGCGCAGCGTCTCAAATATAATCCAGCGCGGAGGCACGATACTGAGAAGTGCGAGAAGCGATGAGTTTAAAACGCAGAGAGGGCAGAGAAAAGCCGCTGAAATGTGCAGACGTTTGGGGATAGACGGCGTTATAGTGATAGGCGGAGACGGATCGTTTAAAGGAGCTCGCGAACTTTCAGCTCTGGGGATACAATGTGTGGGGATACCGGGAACAATAGACAATGACATAGCGTGCAGTGATGAGACCATAGGTTTTGATACTGCAATGAACACAGTTATGCAAATGGTTGACCGTGTGCGGGACACGACAGAATCGCACAGCCGGTGCAGCGTTATTGAGGTTATGGGCCGTTCAGCAGGATATATTGCGCTGTACGCGGGTTTGGCTGTTGGAGCTACGGCAATTTTGATTCCGGAGCTTGAATTTAATTTTAAAATTGATGTTATTGAGCGTATGAGAAGAACAATAGAAAACGGCAAACAGCATTTTGTTATAATTGTAGCTGAAGGCATAGGGGACAGCAATTCAATGGCAAAGCAAATAGAGGATAAAACCGGTGTAGAGACAAGGACGACAATACTTGGCCATGTACAGCGCGGCGGTTCGCCGACTGTTAGGGACAGGGTGCTTGCAAGCCAGATGGGTAACTATGCCGTAAGGCTGATGAAAAGTTCAAAAAAAAGCTGCATTATCGCAGCACAATGCGGACAAATAATAGATTTGGAAATAGAGCAGGCGCTTGCTTTAGAAAAGAGCATCGACATAGAGACCTATAGACTTGCGCATGAGATTTCGATATGAATAATTTGATACTTATAGGGATGCCCGCAAGCGGCAAAAGCACCATTGGAGTCGTTTTGGCTAAAACTCTTGGAATGGATTTTACAGATACAGACTTGATAATACAAAAACGGGAAGGCAAGCTTTTACAGCAGATAATTGATGAAGAGGGATTAAAAAAATTTTTAAAGGCAGAGCAGGACGCCATTTTGTCAATAGAGGCTGAAAATACGGTGATCGCCACTGGAGGCAGTGCAGTTTTGAGCGATAAGGCAATGAGGAGACTTAAGGATTTTGGCAAAATTATATATCTGTATGCCGATTGTAAAATATTGGAAAAGAGATTATATAATATTGAAACCAGAGGAATAGCAAAAGAAAAAAATGAAAGTGTAATAGAGATATTTGATAAAAGAAAAGATCTATACAAAAAATATGCAGATATTACCATAGAAGCGGGTAATTTTTCCGTTGAACAAATAGTAAAAATTATTTTAAAAAACATATAATACATTTATAGATATATTTAAAAAGAATTAGAAAAAGGACGGATATTATTCGTCCTTTTAAAAAATTTTTTTGTAAATTAAAACCGATTAAACTTCTAATTACCTCAAATAATATTAAGATAAAAAGCCAAATTATATGTGAGCGAGTTCAGCATATCTTTGTATTTTTTAAAGAAAAATGCAAACGGTATAAGACTTGCTCAACTTTAAGATTTGGAGTAGGACTATGTGTCAGTAAAACACCAAGCGGTTGCAAAACCGCATCGGAGGTGAAGGATGCAAAAAACAATAAAAGTAATCAGCGCGTCTGCATCTGTTTTATGCTTTATGATTTTTGCGGCGGTTATATACGCCAATTATGCGATACCTGATGAGATATTTATTAGGCAGACAAGTGATATAAAGCTTGATAAGCCTTTTACTCTTTCGTTTATTCAAAAAGATTCTGCGGCAAAAGCCGTGTCGTCTTCAAACTCAAGTGATGAATATCAGTTAGATGTGTCGCTAATGGATGTTATACCGGTAAAATCATCAAAGATAACTGTAACAAAACGGCGTTATGTCGTCCCAAGCGGAAGACTGTTTGGGATTAGGCTTTATACCGACGGTGTGGTGGTAGTCGGAATAGACGATGTAAAAACAGAAACCGCAACCGTAAATCCGGCAAAAAATGCAGGACTGCAGCAGGGCGACATTATTAAAGAGGTAGACAATAAAAAAATCAGTTCAAATTTAGAACTTTCACAGGCAATATCTAAAAGTAAAGGTAATGCATTAGAGATGCTTGTGCAGAGAAATGATGAAGTTTTAAAAATACAATTTACTCCGGCAAGATCATATACAGATGGAAAATACAAGGCTGGTATTTGGATAAGGGACAGTTCCGCTGGAGTTGGAACAATAACCTATCTTGACAGATCAAATATGCTTTTCGCAGGCTTAGGCCATGCAGTATGTGATATTGATACAGGAGAAATTATGCCTCTGCTTTCAGGCGATATAGTGGCTGCCACTGTAAAGGGAGCCTATAAAGGCAGCAGCGGCAACACAGGAGAATTGTGCGGAGTATTTGAAAACGAGGTCCTTGGAACTCTTTTAAAAAACGGCTCAACTGGCGTCTATGGACGACTTAACTATGTTGAAAAAAATCTAAAGGAAATACCTGTGGCAATGAGGTATGAAACTAAGATAGGCCCTGCACAGATAATGGCGACAGTAGACGGGAACCAATCTGAATTTTATGATATTAAAATAACACACATTTATCACAATAGTGAAACAGGAGAAAAAAACATGACGATTGAGGTGACAGATGAAGACCTCATAAATAAAACTGGCGGGATCGTTCAGGGTATGAGCGGAAGCCCCATTATACAAGATGGAATGCTTGTGGGTGCAGTAACGCATGTTTTTGTCAACAATCCTCTTCAGGGTTATGCAATTTTCGCCGAAAACATGATCAATACCGGTGATTCTCTCAACAGAGTATCAGATCAAAAAGCTTCCTAATTAACACAAAGTAAAGAAGCAAGCAAATAAAATCCATTTTTTCCCATTTTTTTCAAAAAACTATTGCCATTTTATTTAATATATGGTAATATATGGTAGAAAAAGAAATGGAGGTAACAAGATATGGATAAAAAGCTTAGAATTATGCTTGCTGAAGAAGGCAATGAGTTTGGCCAAGTTTGTGCTAATATCCTTAAGAATTACGGACATGAAGTTGTTCTTGTCCCAAAAGACGGATCAGAGATTATATCTAGGATTGTTTCAATTGCTCCAGACGTACTTTTAATGGATGCATTTATGCCTCGGATAGATGCGCTTGGAGTATTAAAATCAATCAAGATACAGCAGGTGTTAAAGAAGCCTTTGATTATGGTCATGTCAGGTGTGGATAATCCAAGATTTGAACAGGAGATGTTATCTGCTGGAGCTGACTATTATTTTATAAAGCCATTTGATTTAAATGTCCTTGCAGAACGGATCACTCAAATGACCGGTTGGAGCCGTACCGGTCATGATAACATAAATATTAGGAAATCAGATATATCGGAAAGTTTAAACGACCTGTCTGTAGTGATATCAGATATCATGCATCAAATAGGAGTGCCGGCACACATAAAGGGATATCAGTATTTAAGAGAGGCCATACTGCTTTCAATAAATGACAATGAAATGTTAAATTCTGTTACAAAACTTTTATATCCAAGCGTGGCAAAAGCTTTTAAAACAACTCCGTCAAGGGTTGAGAGGGCAATCAGGCACGCAATAGAAGTAGCATGGGATAGAGGAGACGTTGACGTACTCAGCTCATACTTCGGATATACCATTCAAAACACAAGAGGAAAACCTACCAACAGTGAGTTTATAGCAATGATAAGCGACAGATTAAAGCTGAGAATCAAAACAGCTTAGTTAAATCTTATTAATTATTAAAACCCTTGTTTCTTAACAGGGGTTTTATTTTATTGAAAGATATAATTTTTTGTATTATAATTTAAAAAATACTATCTTAAAGGGAAGAGATGCAATGACAATATTTTATGAGGTTTATGGAAATTTGTATGTGAACTTGACCAATAAATGTCCGTGTGCGTGCAATTTTTGTATAAGGACTCAGGGCGACGGAGTGGGCGATGGAAATTTTCTTTGGTTGGAGTGTGAGCCCCAAATTGATGAGATAAAAAAGGATTTTGATAAAATAGAAATTGATAAATATAATGAGATAGTGTTTTGCGGATTTGGTGAACCGCTTGAAAGGCTCGATACATTAATAGAAACAGCCCGTTATATAAAATCGAAAACAGATAAAATAATAAGACTTAACACCAACGGATTATCCGATCTTATTTATAATGAGCCTACAGCTCAAAAATTACAGGGAGTAATTGATGTGGTGTCAATTAGCTTAAATGCACCGGATTCCGCTACGTATATGCAAAGATGCAACCCTAGGTTTGGCGAAAAATCTTTTGATGCAATTTTAAAATTTGCAAATGATTGCACCAGATATATAAAAACTGTAATTTTCACTGTTGTGGACTGTATAGATGATGGAGAAATAGAAAAGTGCAGAAAAATAGCAAAAGAATCAGGGGTAGAATTTAGAGTAAGAAAATTTCAGTAATATATAAAAATATTAAACCGGCACATGAAAAATGTGCCGGTTTTTGTTATTTTTGAGAAAAAAATAAAACTTACAAGTGAAATATAGGAGCTTAAAAAATATATATTTTTATGGGCATAAACCGAATTAAACATATGCAGCTTGGCAATAATTCTAATGAAAGTAAAAAGTAACTTTGCGGGGTGAGCATATGCAATTTAACAAAGTAGAGATATGCGGGGTCAACACATCAAAGCTAAAAGTGCTCAAAGAGAGCGAAAAAATGGAATTGATGAAACGCTCAAAGCAGGGAGATAAAAGAGCGCGTGAAGAGCTTATAAGCGGCAACTTAAGGCTTGTTTTAAGTGTTGTTCAAAGATTTACAAACAGAGGAGAAAACTTAGATGATCTTTTTCAGGTTGGGTGTATCGGACTTATTAAGTCGATAGATAATTTTGACGTTACACAAAATGTAAAGTTTTCTACGTACGCGGTGCCAATGATCATAGGCGAAATAAGAAGGTACCTAAGGGATAATAATTCGGTTCGGGTAAGCAGGTCAATTCGGGACACGGCGTATCACGCCATGCAGGCAAAGGAAAAGCTTGTTAACAGTCTTCAAAGGGATCCGACAATTGAGGAGATAGCGCATGAGCTTGACCTGCCGAAAGAAGACGTTGTATTGTCGCTTGAGGCCATTGTTGAACCTGTATCTTTGTATGAGCCGGTATACTCAGACGGCGGAGACACGATTTACGTTATGGATCAGGTGGGGGACAACAGCAAAGACGACGATTGGATAGACGAAATACTGCTGCGGCAGTCTATAAAAGACTTAGGTCCTCGGGAGAAAAAAATCCTGTCAATGAGATTTATGCAAGGGAAAACCCAGATGGAAGTGGCAAAGGAGATAAATATATCTCAGGCGCAGGTGTCAAGGTTAGAAAAATCAGCGCTTAAACAAATTAAAAGTCATTGAATTAAAATATAATAAAAAATATAAAGAGCTGGATTAAGATCCAGCTCTTTATGTATTTCAAGGAATGTCTTTTAGTGATATCACCTGTTTTTTAAGAGGTTAGAAACCTCTTCCATAAACAGATTTATATCTTTAAACTGACGGTATACAGAGGCAAAACGCACATAGGAAACCTCGTCAATATTGCGGAGCTTCTCCATTGCAAGAGATCCGATTTGATCTGAACTTACTTCCCGGTCAAGAGAGTTTTGCAAAGATATCTCAATATCATCTACCGCATTTTCAATTGTTTCAACGGAAACGGGTCGTTTCTCACAAGCTCTGAGCATACCGCGAAACAGCTTTTGCCTGTCAAAAACTTCACGAGATTTATCTTTTTTAACGACAATAAGCGGCACATTTTCAATGATCTCATAAGTGGTAAACCTTTTTTTGCATTTCAGGCATTCACGTCGTCTGCGGATTTTCATGCCCTCATCGGTAGGCCTTGAGTCTATAACCTTACTTTCTTCAAAACTGCAAAACGGACATTTCACGTTTAATCACATCCATATTGTTATTTGATATATAAATTGTACCATATATTGGTAAGTGAAACAATATATATTGATAAATTATTATATATTTTTTAAGTACTCATAGGCACCGGTTAGCTGATTGTCATTTTTAAAATTACTTCTGTAGAGTTCTATGATATAATTTCCGCTATAACCGTGGCCTGACATTATATCGCAAAGTCCTTTAAAGTCAAATACGCCCTCTCCAGGAGGGATACAATCGCGGGTACTGTTGTGGTCGCTTATATGTATCTGAACCATTATATCTCCAAGCGACTGCGCAAACTCAAGAGGATCATATCCGGATCGCAGGGACTGTTTTATATCAAAAACGATCTTAAATGAATACCCGATAGTATCACGCATTTTTTGCAGGGCGCTGGGAGACTCACCCACAGACTTCACAACATTTTCATGTGCCACTGTAACGCCGTAACTTTCACCAGCGTTGATCAGTTTTGAAAATCTTTCACAATACATGTCAAAATTAGTATTAACCGTGCTCTTTGCCCCATGCATTACAACAGCTTTTGCTCCAAGTTGATTTGCCGCTTCAAAATATTTTTTATATATTTCTAAAGAGTCGTAAAAGCGCCGTTCATATTCGCTGAAAAACATATAGGATTCAATAAAAGAAGCTAGGGGATGCACAGTCTCTATATCAATATTGTAGTAATCTTTTATAGCTTTAAGTTCTTTTAAAAAATCTGTGTTTAGTTCACACGGTGAATTAAAAAATATCTCACTTGTTTTAAATCCTAGCTCGCCGACTTTTTCAAGTGCTTTTTCAGTCGGCATGGGATAAAAGCAGGCCGTTGACAATCCGGTAATCATATCACACCTCTTTTTTGAAAATTTTTGGAAAATTTTTTATATTGAAAATATGCATGGAAAAAAGTTATTATATAGTATATAGTTATATGTTTGGAGATGAGAGTTTGGAATCTTTAATAAACGAAATAGATAGTGGGATTGAAAGTCTGAATCCTTATTCGAAAACAATTTTTAAGTATGGAATTTTTATAGCAGCTTTGATACATATTTGCGCAGTCATCATTTTTCTTTTATCAAATTCTTTTGACAATTATTTTAAAATGATGGAGACTTGTGACTTGCTGCTTAAATCCTTTGAAATTGTAATAGGAATAATTGTTATGTCAATCGTTTACGAAATATTTGTAAGGGCGAGAAACGCACAGATGTGATCTTATTAGTTATAAGTTACTTGTAAAGATGTGTAATTCGTTCTTAAAATGACCCTGTCCAAATATTTTAATTTACCTGTTGATAAATTTATTATAACATAATTATACTATTAATTTGATTATTTAAGAAATATAAAGTCCGTGTGGCTTATAAGTTTTGCGTGCCGTTAATGCGGCACGCAAAATTATTTTTTACAACGCAAGCTAATATCAATGTAGCAAAGAAAGGTGAGCGATGCAGATTTTCACAAGAAGTCGCCGCGGACGATTAAAGTCCGCGGCGGTGTGGTACGTTTATTTACTCTACTTGCCGTGATTGAGCACGTATAGGGATTTTTAATGTATAAGTCTGCAACTCCGCTGACTCAAGAAACTACGACACACCCCAAGCATATTCAAATTAAAATTTACTTTTTAATTTCCAGATAAAAGTGAATAAAGTTTAATATAAAACACCTTGCCATTTCGACATTCTATATCAAGTCTTTTGGCTTCATCTTTTGAGAAGTATGTATATTCAACTTTACTGCCATCGCTTGATTTATATATATATTTATCGTCTGTTGGTATACCGCACTTTTCTTCAACTTCTTCTAAAGTTGAAGAAAGCTTTATTCCATTTCCTAAGCTTATATTATATCCACTACCCATTGTGGTTTTATATGCCCAAATATTGCAACCTCCAATTAATTGGTCTTTACTCGTGTTGTTTTTAATGCTTAAATTTAAACCGTCTGCCTTTCCTGTTTTCTCTCTTTCTCCATCTTTTTCAACAGTTAGTGATGCATATTCTTCTCCGGGCTTAGATGTTTGACTCATATAATTCATTTGCATATGCCAGCCTTTTTTCAAAAAATCATCAACGGTAATATTTAGTGGCAATTCCTCATCAAAGGCATAAAAAGTAAACATGGGTTCTTCTTTGGTTTCTTTATCTTCCAAGTTTATATCACTAGTAATATTCTTATTATTTTGCGCATCATTGCTTTGTTTTTTACCACAACCAACTACAAATCCTATTAATAAAACTATACATATTAAACTTAATAAAAATCTTTTTTTCATTTTAAACTTACCTCCTACTTCCTTAAAAAGTTCTTATAGAAATAAATTCCACAAGAACTTTATAACCCTAACTTATAGGACATTGAAATCCTATAAGTACATTCATTTCAACTGGTCGAGGTGGTGATATAGAACTTATTATCAAAGCCCTATGAAATCAAGGGTTCAGGGCAGCTGGCAAGCAGTATTTACACCAATCACGGGCGCTCGGTGCAGACGAATCGGGCGTCTTTATTATTCCTGCTTAATTTGTTTA
>JAIRUF010000024.1 GCA_031254555.1 Oscillospiraceae bacterium
CTGTCGCGGTATTTCACTTAATAATCAACTCCGAAAAAGAAAGTCAAGGCCAATTATGATCCCCAACACGGACATTATAACAGCTCCGATGATTCCAGGCTTGTGTACTTTGATTTTCATAAGGAACAGCAGGGATATTAAAATTAGCAGGCACTGGAAAAACAACGGGAAATAATCATCCAGCCGATCCTTGGCTATATATGCAAGCGGGAGTACAAGGGCCACAGATGTTACAGGCAAGCCCGTGTAAAAATCCCGTTTGCCCTCTGATTCGCTTTGCCTTTTTATCTCCATAACATTGAAATATCCAAGCCTTATGACAGCGCACAGCACTATCATGCACGAAGATATGATTCTAAGAGGATATGTTCCCCCAAGGCAAAAGCCTATGATTGCGGGAAAAACACCAAAACATATCACGTCACACAGGGAATCAATTTGAATTCCGAAGCTCTTTTCAAGATCGCTGCGATTTTTTTTGATCCTGGCTATGCGGCCGTCAAACATATCGCAAAAGCCTGAGATCAAAAGGCAGATAAAGGCAGGCGTAAAAGCTCCGCTTATAACAAATGAAATCCCGACCACAGATGCTATAAGGCCAATATATGTCATGAAGACCGAGTAATTATAAAACCCTATCATTATAAATATCCCCCAAAATAACGAACAAATAACCAATATAGAAACTAAGTATATCACACACATACGTAAAGTTCAATTGGCATAATTATGTGCAGGAGCCTAAACAAATAAAGAAGCCTAGTATTGAATGCAACAATAGGCTTCTTTGGTAAATTTTTAAATTTGAGCGAGCGCCTGATCAATGTCAGCTATTATATCGTCTGTATGTTCAATACCGACCGAAAAACGAATAAGGTCAGGTGTCACGCCGGCATTGCGAAGTTGTTCATCGCTTAGCTGGCGGTGTGTTGTGCTTGCGGGATGCAGCAGGCATGTGCGGCAATCCGCAACGTGTGTGGCGATACTTACAAGTTTAAGCGCATCCATAAACTTTACGGCGGTTTCGCGAGAGCCCTTTACGCCAAATGATATAACTCCGCATGTGGCTCCGTATTTTTTAGACAGGTCATGGTACTTGCTGCTCTCAAGTCCCGGGTGATCTATCCAGGAAACTTTGTCGTGCCCCTCAAGATACTTTGCAACAGCTAAAGAGTTCTCGCAATGTCTTTGAATCCTTAAAAACAGAGTTTCAAGACCTATATTCAATAAAAATGAGTTATGGGGCGATGGGATAGAGCCCAAATCTCTCATTAGCTGTACCACCATTTTGGTTATATATGCACCCTTCCCAAAGGTATCGGTATAAGTGATTCCATGATAAGATTCATCAGGGGTGGTAAGTCCTTGGAATTTATCGTTTTGTGTCCAGTCAAAGTTACCGCTGTCCACAACCACTCCGCCCACACTTGTACCGTGTCCGTCCATATATTTTGTAGTGGAGTGCAGGACAATATCCGCGCCAAACTCAATGGGTCTGCAGTTAACGGGAGTGGGGAAGGTGTTGTCAATTATCAAAGGTACTCCGTGCGAGTGAGCGGCTTTTGCAAACTTTTCAATATCCAGCACTATAAGGGATGGGTTTGAAAGTGACTCCGCAAAAACAGCCTTGGTATTCTCTTTAAATGCAGCGTTTATCTCTTCTTGAGAAGCGTCCGGATGGATAAATGTAAAGTCAATTCCGAGCTTTTTCATTGTGACAGAAAAGAGGTTAAATGTGCCGCCATATATTGCGCTGGAACTTATAATATGGTCACCGGCGCCGCATATATTAAAGACTGAATAGAATGAAGCGGCCTGACCCGAAGAGGTCAGTACGGCGGCAACCCCGCCTTCAAGATCCGCTATCTTTGCGGCCACAGCGTCATTGGTTGGATTTTGCAGGCGCGTGTAAAAGTAACCGCTGGCTTTAAGGTCAAAAAGGTCACCCATCGCCTCGCTGGAGTCATACTTAAAAGTGGTGCTCTGAGTGATGGGAAGAACCCTGGGCTCTCCGTTTTTCGGAGTATACCCGCTGTGCAGACATTTTGTATTTATATGAAAGTTGTTCATAAATCACATCTCCTATTACTTATCTAAAAAATATTTTACAAGCTCTATGCAGTTGTCAAAATAGAGCCCTGACTTAGAGGCAGTTTCCTCATTAAAGCTTTGGGGTTCGCGCATTCGGGTATCCTTGCTATTGTAAATCATGAATGGTACAGGATCCGAGCAGTGAGTGCCGGTAACAATTGGCGTGGGATGATCCGGTAACGCCATTATTTTGTAATCCTCGTATTCGCGAAGCCCATTGAGAAGAGGTTTTAAAACCTGATCGTCAATCAACTCAAGTGAGAGCACTTTATTGTGCGGCTCATTCCTGTGACCGCATTCATCCGGCGCTTCTATATGAATATAGACATAGTCGCACCCGTCTTTTAAATTCTCAAGAGCTGCCATGGCCTTACCTTTAAAGTTGGTATCTATATAGCCTGTGGCTCCGGGGACGTCAGGAGTGATCATGGCTGCCGCCTTGCCTATACCCTTAAGCAGGTCAACAGCGGATATAACACTGCCGCAAAGTCCGTAAAGCTCCTTGAAAGAGGGGAGCGCAGGGCGCCGTCCCTCACCCCAAAACCACATCGAGTTTGCGGGACGTTTGCCGTTTTGCACCCTCTTTTTATTGACAGGGTGATGTGAGAGCAGGGAAAAGCTTTCCCTCATCATCCTTATAAGATCGCTGGCGTTTTCATGGTCTGATAGA
>JAIRUF010000034.1 GCA_031254555.1 Oscillospiraceae bacterium
GATAACATCAACGTCGTCTATACTCTCAACACCTTTAGCGTAACCGCGCTCCATAGCGACTTTAAGATGCGGAACATCTTCATCTGTCAGTCCGAAAAGTTTGGCGCCCACTAAGTCCGCCGCAACAACATTATCACTTGCTATAAGCACTTTAAACGGAAGCACGCACTCTTCGGCAAACGCGGTAACAGGATAGTGGCCGAAAACTGTTGCCTCAATACCCTCGGTTAAAGTAAAGTCTGGCTGCAGGTAGCCTAAAACATCTGCAAGTTTATAGGGCAGATTGTAGTTGTGATCCGGCCTCCTGTCGTTTTGCTGAGGGAATCCCCATTGGTTCTTAACGCCAAGCGTTACACCTGCCATGGAGTGAGTTTTAAGTTTAGGCAAGCTTATGTATAAATTTTCGTCCTTGTGCTCAATTAAGTTTTCAACGACAAATTTAGGGATCTGGAAAGTCAAATGGCGGTAACCTTTTTCATCCTGAGATTCGGAGGGTTTACCCTTAAAATCAAAGGTTACATCTTCTTCCTCGTCAAGATATATCTCCTTTACGCCGTAGCGGCGGCAAATATCACTGTAACCTGTAATGGCATATACCATGCGTGTAAAATTACTTTGGGTAGAATTTTCAAAAAGAAAAATACGGTTGGCACCTGCATCCTTCCAATAGCTGATAACAGCCTCTATGAGCTCAGGACGGGTGTGGCAATAGGGCTTGCTGTCAATTCCGTTCGGTTTTATGTAAACATCTCCGCTGGATTTAAGCATGCTTTTACCGCCTGCAGCATCAAAAATCTCTGACACAGCGGTAAACACTTCCTTTTTCAGCTCATCGTTTAGCGGAATAAATTGTGTAAACGGCTCGGTTTGATGCGGTGCATTCAGACGGCGAACGGTTACGGTTGTCGTTTTTTGAATGGTTGACATAATGCTTCCTCCTCAATAAATTTTTATAATATTCAAACTTATTAAAACCCTTCATTATTAAGAACATGACACAGTTCTTAGACGCTTTGAGCTATTTTCAACATTATTGCGCACTCAATACGCTTTTTAAAAAGTTCGCATCCGTGCTTGTAAATTCCCTGTAAAGATCCGCTGGAGTGATATGCGTTGGCGAAGCAGCCACCGCTGCAGTAAAACCTTGCCCAGCATTGCCTGCATTCATCTCTGGAATATATTCCGGCACTCTCAAGTTCCAAGCAGACGTTTTTGTTTTTTATCCCTGTCCAAATATCACCAATTAAATATTTAGAGTCGCCCACAAACTGGTGGCAGGGGAAAAGCTCACCTTTTGGAGTAACAGCCAAGTATTCCGTTCCGGCTCCGCAGCCCTTTATCCGCTTATATATACACGGACCATGGGAGAGGTCTATTATGTAGTGATAAAAAGTAAATTCGCCGTCACTTTTGCTGCGTTTTAGCATTTCGGTTGCAAGGATTTCGTACTGGCTTAACGCCTTTGTAATATCCTCGTCTGTCAAGGCGAACGGGTCATCATCAGAGCACACAACAGGCTCCATTGACAAATTTTTAAATCCTAATCCGGCCATGTGTTTTATATCTTCCACAAAGTCAACGTTTTCGTGTGTGAACGTGCCCCTTATGTAATAATCTTTACTGCCCCGCCTGTCTACAAATTCTTTAAACTTTGGAACGACAACGTCATAACTGCCCTGGCCGTTTATAGTTTTTCGCATACGGTCATGCACCTTTTTCCTGCCGTCAAGGCTTAACACAACATTGGACATCTCTTTATTTGCAAAGTCTATTACATCATCATCTATTAAAACTCCGTTTGTAGTCAATGTAAAACGAAAATTTTTATAATGTATTTTTTCCTGTCCTCTTGCATAGAGAACAAGATTTTTAACAACGTCCCAGTTCATAAGCGGTTCGCCGCCAAAAAAATCAACCTCTAAATTTTTTCGCCCATTTGAATTGTCAATGAGGAAATCAAGTGCCTGTCTGCCTACTTCAAACGGCATAAGAGCATGCTCGCCGTTATATTTACCCTGGGCAGCAAAACAGTAGTCACAGTTTAAATTGCAGGTGTGTGATACGTGAAGACAGAGCGCTTTAACAACACTTTGATTTTTTGATTGATGCGATATAATATCCCCATAAATATCTTGAGAAAAGAGTTTTCCAGAGCTCTTTAACCTCTCAATATCATCTAAAAGCTCCAAAATATCCCTTTTACTTACATCATTATATTTTGTGAGAAGACTTTCTTCTATTTTGTCCGGACAAGTTTCCTCAAACATTGAAATAGCATCATAAGCCAAGTCGTCTACAACATGGACCGATCCGCTGTTAATGTCCAGCACTATGTTATATCCGTTTAATTTATACTGATGAACCACGGCGCCACCTAAATAAAACAGCCGGCTGTTTTCACAGCAACACGGCTATGTGATATTATCATTTCAGACCGCCTTTATCATTTCGATTTTTCACATTCCTGATTTGCAACTCCGCATGATGTTTTACACGCAGATTGGCAAGAAGTCTGACATTCACCGCAGCCATCATTTTCAATGCTCTCAGTAAGATTTAGAGTATCGATAGTTTTTATTCTGCTCATTTAAAGTACGCTCCTTATTATCGAGTTAAACCACTCCTGTAACGACAGGACATCTTTGCCTTATTAACATACATATTAACGTAATTTAAGACACATGTCAACTAAATAACAAAAGATTTAAAAAGTAAAATTAACCACTCGTATACCGACTGCACTCTCTTCAAATCAGCGTTTGGTTAATCACTTTTAATGTATACGGCATACCGCCCGATGTGCTGTTTATTTCACCGCCGATTTGAGAGATTGAAAGCAGATAATCAATGACTTCTTGTGTAACGCGCTGTCCCGGAACAATTATCGGTATTCCAGGAGGATACATCCATACATATTCCTGGGAAAACTTAAATGCACACTCATCAAAACTGATACTTCTGCCATCAATATTTATTGCTTTACCCGGATTGATTTCCTGACAGAGAATCGGAGGAACACTGTAATTTTTGTTTTTTCCGGCAGTGTAAACCGTTTGTCTATCAACAGATTTTAACGCGGTTTTAAGGACGTCAAACGAGTTGTCCGTATCACATATACCTGTAATTGCAAGCGCATAGTTAGGTGCTGACATTTCAAGTTGAAGGCCATAGTCTTTTTGTAATGTATTCATCAGTTTTTTACCCGTATAATCTGTGTTTTTGCAAAGTATAACTAGACGGCTTTTATCAAACGCAAAAACTTCCGTGCACGTATCAGGTAAAAATAATTCAAAGTTCTCCATATCGATAAGAGAATTATAAAAAGAGTCAAGTCTTTTTATAAACTTTAAAAACAGATCTTCTCCATCGCGGGTTAAAAACCTTATGCAGTTGTCAATAGACGCCATTAATATATAGGATGGACTGCTGCTTTGAAAGATATTTACAGAGTGTTTAATTTTATCGTCACAGACTAAATTCCCCTTTATGTGCATTAAGGCAGTTTGAGTAAGGCTTGGAAGAGTCTTGTGCAAACTGTTAATGACAATGTCGGCTCCGCTCGCAAGCGCGCTTGCGGGAAAACCGCCGGACAGACCCAAATGGCTGCCGTGCGCTTCGTCAACTATTAGGGGTATATGTATGCTGTGCAATATATGTGATATACTTTTAACATCGCTTATGACACCTTCATACGTAGGAGAGGTTATAACTGCAAGTTTAATGTC
>JAIRUF010000076.1 GCA_031254555.1 Oscillospiraceae bacterium
AAACTCATCTTTCATATTCAGGTCTTGGCGAAAATAATGAGGATTATAAAAAATACTTTGTAAATTTGTACAATATGGTCAGCGCACTTAAAACAGTAGAATAACAATAATCAATTAAAGAACAGGTGCTTTGATAAAGCACCTGTTCTTTTTATCTCAGAAATGATAATCACCCGCTGATCATCTCTGTATTAAAATTTCCTTTTTAATGCCCCAATTTTATCCTATGTAAAAACTCATCATAAGCATGATTATAAACCCTATAATAAGTGAGTATGTGGATATTCTCTCATATCCGTGGCTATGAGTTTCCGGTATCATTTCATCGCTTATAACATATAGCATGGTGCCGCCAGCAAACGCCAGCGCAAAAGGCAGCATTGCCTTTGACAACGTAATCGCAAAATAGCCTATAAATGTTCCCACAACTTCGATTAATCCCGTAAATGCCGCGATCCAAAATGTCTTCCGTCTGCCTATCCCTGTAGTTAAAAGCGGAGCTATTATTACCATACCTTCAGGAATATTTTGAAGAACAATGCCGGTTGAAACCGCTATCGCGTCTCCGATATCGCCGGTGCCAAAACTTACTCCTGCTGCTATACCCTCCGGAAGATTGTGAATTGCTATTGCCATTACAAACAGCATTACCTTATCAATATTCTGCGTATTTTTGTGCTCCTCTATATCAATCCCCACGATTTTATGTAAATGCGGTATGAACCTGTCGGCAAAATTTAAAAAAACAGCCCCTGTAATAACCCCTGCAGCCGTAGTCCAAACACCATTATCTCCACCGTATTCAATGGATGGCAGTATAAGTCCTACCACCGCGGCACACAACATTATCCCCGCTGCAAACCCTAAAATCGAATCGTTAAATTTATGCGGTATGTTTTTAAATAAAAAGCCAAGCAGCGCTCCGATTACAGTTGCCCCGCCTACACCGGCAGCTGTTATAAGTACTACAGTCATTAAAGATCTCCTTTTTATAAATCTATAATTAATCGGTTCAGATTTTTAAAATATTATAGCATAAATATCAATGTTTTGTCTGCTTTAGGACAGCTTGTAAAGCCTTTTATGTTGTGTTATAATAACCTCACCCACCATCCAAATCACAGATTTCGGGTGGGTAGCCCTCCAGAACATTGTATCATGATTTTTTGTAAAGAATTTTATTTATTCCAAATCATGATTTAAATAACCTCACCCACCATCCAAATCACAGATTTCGGGTGGACAGCCTTTTAGAATATTATATCATTTTTTATAAGTTTTTTACTTAAATCAATTTTTTTTGAAATAATAATTTAAAATTATATTATGACATGTCTTAAAAATCCGCTCTGTGTTTTATTTAACCGGCAATCAACAAAGCCTTAAACAAATTTGAGAAAAGGATAGATACGGGAGTGGGATAGGCTCGTCATAAGATTCAAAGGATAAGTTATGTCAAACAAAAATTATTCTGTTCCTCCTTTAACGTGGTTTAAAATAGATACTGCCGGCAAAGTTTTTCCGGGACAGAACACGTCAACTTGGTCAAATGTCTTCAGGTTGACCGTCATTTTAAATGTAATTATTGATCCTGAGTTGCTGCGTGATGCAGTTATTCAGGTTTTGCCGCGTTTCCCCTGCTTTGACGTTGAGATGCACAGGGGCCTTTTTTGGTATTATTTAGAAAAAAACCGCAACAAGTGCCCTCCCATTCTGCCGGACATTAAAAATCCGTGCACGCGGTTTAAATGGCACGAAAACAGCCGATTTTTGTTCAGGGTCTACTACCGTGAAAATCGAATTTCAGTAGAGTTTTTTCATGCTCTTACAGACGCGTTTGGAGCGTCGCGCTTTTTGTGCACTCTCGCAGCTCAATATCTCCGTCTTTTGGGGCATGACATCCCTTTCGGTGAAAGCGTTCTTGACCTAAACGAGCAGGCGTCACCCGACGAGCTTGAGGACGCTTTTCCCAAGTTTGCAACATCTGACTCCAGTTTTAAGTTTAGTAGCTCCGCAGTCTATCACCCAAAAGGCATACGTATGCCGGCTCATTCATGCAATATTACCACCGGGTTTTTATCTATTTGGCAGCTTAAGGAAAAGGCCTCTAAATATAACGTTACAATAACAGAATTTGTCACTGCAGTTATGCTGCATATCCTGTATCAAAAACAAATGCGTGAGCAAAGACGGCAAAAAATGATAAGCGCTCAGATTCCGGTTAATTTGCGAAATTCTTTTTCTACAGATACTCTGCGCAACTTCTCGCTTTGTTATCAGGTAGATATAGACCCTAAAATGGGGGAGTATACATTTGAGGATATTGTAAAACACACATCACTTTTTTTAAGATATATCAATAATGTAAAAAACCTAAACGCTATGATCACAGGGAACATGAAGCTTGAGCGAAATATGTTTACGCGCGTCGTTCCCCTGTTTTTGAAAAACATGTTCATGGGGATATACTTTTCAATAAGTGCTGAATATTCAACAAGCTTGCTCTTCTCAAATGTTGGTCTTATTAAACTTCCGGATGAAATGAAGCCGTATGTAAACTCCTTTATGCTCCTGCCGCCGCACGGGATTAGAAGTTCGGCACGAACCGGAGCCATTGGATACGGTGATGTTATGAGTATATCTTTCACAAATTCTTTTGAAAGCCTTGATATTGAACGTGATTTTTTTAAAGCTCTTGTAAAAATGGGACTGCACGTAAAGATTGAAAGTAATAGGGATTAGGAGGCCAATATTATGTCTTACTGTGTTAACTGCGGGGTAGAGCTTCATAAGGGTTCTAAAAGATGCGCGCTCTGTGATACGCCAGTTGTTAATCCACTTGATGATGAGGATGATACGCCGTCTCCCTATTCGGATGTAGTTTTTATTCCTGAAGAGGCCAGCGGCAAATACATTGCCTTTATTTTATCTGTATTTCTTTTCATTCCAAATATAATATGCCTTGCAGCAAGTTTTATCTTTCCTGCAATTGGGGTATGGGTCTTGTATTTCAACGTTACCAGTATTTTAATATTTATGCTTTTTATTCTCCCCT
>JAIRUF010000089.1 GCA_031254555.1 Oscillospiraceae bacterium
GAATTTTTTCATAGCTGCCGGCCGCTCCTTTATTATCTATATCAATTTAGTATACCTGCCTTACAGGTTAGGATATATACAGACATTTCTCCCAAGCGTCTTCATATGAACAAGTTTTAAATCACTGTTATAGACTTTTTTTAGCCTATCTTCTGTAATGATCTCATCAGCGTTCCCAATTGATAAGCGGCCCTTCCTGTCAAGTATACCTACTTTACCCCCAACTAAAATCGCGTGGTCTGGATTATGCGTGGTAAAAACAACAGCATATCCCCTGTCAGACATATCTTTGATGAGCCTGAGTGTTTTAAGCTGATTGCCAAAGTCCAGGTGAGCTGTCGGCTCGTCAAACAGTATGACTTTTGGGTCCTGCACCACAGCCCTTGCTATCGTCGCCTGCTGGCGCTCTCCCCCGCTTATTTCCGTATACGGTATCTGGGCAATATGCCCAAGGTCCATCTCTTCAATTACCTGCTCTGTTCTTCTTATATCCTCTTTCCCCGGCCTTTCAAACATGCCTATTTTAGAGGCTCTTCCCATAAGGATAAAATTAAAGACAGTATATGGGAACGTGGGCGTGTGCATCTGCGGCACAAAACTTACAATCTCGGCAATATCCTTTGGGAACATTCCCGTTATATTTTTACCGTCAAGCCAAATTTCACCTATCTGAGGGTGAAGAAGGTGTATAATACACCCTAAAAGTGTGCTCTTGCCCGCACCGTTGGGACCCAGTATTGAAAGGACTTCACCCTTATCCAAAGAAAATGATATATCATCAAGTACTGTGTTACCATTTGGTGAATACTTAAAACTTAAATGCTCTACCTCATATATCACGTCATCGACTTCCTTTGCCTGTAAAGTAGCCACGCATAAAACGGAGCACCTATTATGCCTGTTAGTATGCTTATTGGCATCTCTGCTGTGCCGATGGTCCTTGTTGCAGTGTCGACGCAGAGAAGAAAAATTGCCCCGATAAGACCTGCTGCAGGTATAAGTCTTGTGTTGTCAGGCCCTGCTATCATCCTTCCAAAATGCGGTACCACAAGTCCTACCCAGCCTATTGTTCCGCAAATACACACTGAACTGGCCGTAAGGAGTGTTGAGCATATTATTGATATGTTCCTGATGACCGGTACATTGGCGCCCAGGGCTTTGGCCTCGCTTTCCCCCATTGACATAATGTCGATCCACCACGAAATTGCGATAAGGATCGCCGCCGAAACAGCTATTGCGGGCAAAACTCTCAAAAGATCTTTAAGCGTTATATATGAAAAGCTGCCCATCATCCAATACGTGATGGACGCAAGCTGTGTTTGAGGGTCTGCCACATATTTTATGTATCCTAAAATAGAGGACATAAGCCCCCCCACTATTATACCGGCCAGTACAAACATGATATTTGATTTGCTTTGCATAACTGCCGGTATTGCGACCGTCAAAACCACTGCCGCAATGCCGCCTATAAATGCAAATATTTGAACATAAGCTGAACCAAGCGAGAGGAGTATCGCTATCGCCGCACCAATGCACGCGCCGCTTGAGACTCCTAAAAAATCCGGCGAAATCAGAGGGTTTTTAAATGTCCCCTGATACGCGGCGCCCGACATGGCAAGGCACGCGCCCACAACCACGCTTGAAAGGATCCTTGGTATTCGAAGTCCCATTACAACATTCCTGGTCATTTCAGAATAATTTCCGCCGCCTATGTGCAGCAGCTCGGAAAAAATAATATTGATGCTTTGCATGGGTGTAACTGAATACTTACCCACACAGACTGAAAAAACAATCATTGTAATAAGCACCGTCAACAAAACAAGGTTAAGCGTTACAGCATTTAGTTTTTTTGTTTTATTTTTCCCCTTAATCAATCCCATTTAATCATCCCGCTAGTTTAAGACATAGCCTATAGTTTTTGCATCCAGTTTTTTGCCGTACATAAACAAGTAAAATTCATCTATCTGGGCTTTGAGCGTTTCATTGCTTAAATACTGCGGATACATCCTATTAACCATATACATTATTCCGAGAATAAAAGCCGGACCCGGAAGATCCCATGAGTCTTTTTTTGCAGGTATCTGGATCAAGTTTTTATTTAAAACAGCCTTCATTGCCGACCACGACTTATCTTTATATAAATCATCCACCCTATAGTTTAGAACTGATGAACTTGTTGCAAATATAAAATCCGGGTTCCACTCAAAAATTTTCTCCATCCCTACAGCCGACCAGTTAAATTTGTTGCTTATACCATCAGTGCAGTTTATAGCCCCGGCACGCTTTAACATTTCAGCCTGAAGCATGTCCCCGCCTGCGACGCGCCCTATTTCACTGCTCATTACAACTGCGGTTTTTCTTTTGTCTTTTGGTATTTTGTTTACCATCCCGTCAATCATTTCAAGCTTTGAGTTTATATATTCAACTATTTGGTCTGAGCGGTTTTTTACCCCGAAAACACTGCCCAGTATATTAAAGGTTTTCATTACATCCTGCGCTGTTTCAGCGTTAACAGTAACGACCGTTATTCCAAGTTTTCTGACGGCTTCAATATCTTTTTTTTCGGTCTCCTTGCATATGAAGACGTCCGGTCCTATCTTGGCCAGTAATTCAAGGTTAGTATTACCTGTGCCAATATTGCCGGCTTGTACTATCACGGGATCCACAAGGCTCAAAAATGCTTTATTTTTAAACGCCGCTGCCATTACACGGTCTGACATTTTAAGAGCGGCAAAGTATGGCGTAACCACAGCATAAGACGACGATGCAGTGAGCTTATTTGTGTTTTGCGGAAGTTTGACATCAAGGCCCGCCGAGTCCTTTACTGTTATAGACGGTCCTCTTGTCTTTTCTGCCCGATCTTTGTTTAATTTGGGTTCTTTATTTGCAGAATTAGAGCACGCCGCGGCTGAAAGCAGTATCAGCAGCGCGAGAAGCAGAGAGACTGTCCTTTTCATACCTTTCTCCTTTTTGCACGAAGTTACTTTCAATTTTAAATATGCCATAAAGTCCACGCAAGTTTAGCCTCGTTTTTTACTGTAACCGCACCGTCTTTTGCAATACTCTTAAGGTATTTGTGTATGTCGTCAATAAACTTGACATCCACATCTCCCATTTTTATAATCGACCGAGCATAGCTTTCGGCAAGATCTGCACTGACCAAAATCTCTTTGTTCGTAAACTGAGTATAATATGTAATCTCGGGGTGGTATCCCATGTTCCACAACATATTGAACATGCAGTAACAGGAACTGTTGCCAACGTTTGTCGACGGCTCCACCCCGCGCACATGTATGTCTATCCCGTCCTTTATATTGTCCTGCCTGTAAACAAAGCTTTGATTAAAACAATAACCACAGCTTATTTCATTTATTCTTTTAACCGAATCAAGTCCGCTTACGGCAGGGGTGAGAGATGTAAAAACCAGGTCAAAGCCATTTTTATACCCTGATTTTTCTATATCAATATCAAAAAAATCTGTACATATAAAACTCACGTTGTCAGCAGTTACACTGTCTTTGCAAAATCCTATCATAATATCTGATATATCGCTGCACACAACCTCTTTCGCCGTCTTTGCCATTTCTGATGCATATTCGCCGGGACCGCAACCAATGTCAATGACTTTTGATTCCTCTGTAAGCGCACCTTTCTGTTTTAAAAAATCTACTACAGCACATACTATATCCCTTTTCCCTTCTTTTTTGTGCTGAGAAAAATCAAACCAGTATTTGGCCATATTGTTCCAAACTTCTTTTGTATGCTCCATTCCGTCCTTTGGCACGCTATCTTGCCAAAGGGTCTCAAAATATTCTAAAGGATCAATACCCAAAGCAATCTCCCCTGTCTACAGGCGTGCCGCAAAACTGTATGATTTTAAACTTGTTTCCCGCCGCCTGCAATAATATGCGTAAAGTATTTTTAAGTTTTTGACATATACCCCTGCAAGCATGTAACTGCTTATTCTATTTAAAAAGCAGTGCAAAAGGCACTGCTTTAAACGGAAAGGCACAAAGGCTCTGCTTTGTTTGCAGCTTCCTTAACTCCCCTTAGCCGTGCGCATAAAATAATTAACCCCTATTGTGAAATCTTGTCTTTTGCGGATCCCTGGCTCTTTAAAGCCTCGGCTAAAAATCACACACCCTTCTGTGTTCCTTAAAACCCGCCGCAATAATTTATAGTTTTTTACGTCACACTATGTATTTAAAATTTATTGCTCTTATGACCCCACCCCAAGCGCCCCGAGCAGACCGTATGAAAAAAACGCCATAATAACTTCAGCTATTAATATCCCCGCCACTACTATGGGAAATGAGTCCTTTATTTTCATATTAAGCATGGACGCGACAAGAGACCCCGTCCATCCTCCTGTCCCCGGCAAAGGTATGGCGACAAAGGCCAACAACCCTATTTTTTCATACTTATAATTTTTAACCTGACTTCCCTTTTCATCCGCGCGCCTTTCAAGCCGCTGTATAAAATTAACCAATATCCCGTGGTTTTTCATGAACGCAAAAATCCTTTTAATAAACATCAAAATAAACGGTATAGGAATTATGTTGCCGATAAAACAGATTACAAGCGCCGGCACAAGCTCGACACCCATCAGTTTCGCAGCTATCATCCCTCCGCGCAGTTCAAGCACCGGCATCATGGATATTATAAGTACTGTTATCTCTTCCATTATATTCTCAAAAATTGTGCCGGAAAAAGCATTTGTAAAAAACTCAGTTAGTGTTTTTGCCAAACCTTCTGTCATTTAAGGCTTCGCCTCCATACTCATAATGTTTTTATCACATATGAATTCGTTTGCTTTTTTTAGAATTTTCTTGTCATTTTCAAACTTTAGCTGATTCATGGCGCCGTCAAATCGAAGCCACTTATAGTCCTCTATCTCTTCTTCCTGTATTGTTGTGTTCGTGTCATTGGTAACGCCTAAAAAAATAATAACTGTTTTTTCCACTCTTCCCTGGATCATATATTCAGATTTTGTCATAAACCCGGACACTATATCTATATGCACGCCGGTCTCTTCCAAAACTTCCCTTTTTGCCGTATCCTCAAAACTTTCCCCCTGCTCCACATGACCTTTAGGAAAGCTCCAGTGCGCACTTCTGTTGTTTTTTATAATAAGATATTTTATCTCATCTTTAGCTGCTCTAAATACAACAGCTCCGCACGAACACTCATAAAGGCACACTAAATCCCATCTGTCGTTAAATCCTGCAAAGCTAAGTTTACCTTTAATTTCATTTTCTATATATTTTTTGCTTTTGGGGGCAACTATTAAAAACACCTGTCTGCCCTTAGATATAACCGCTATTACTCTGCCGTCAAAAACCCTAACCGGATGATCTATCCCTAAAATGTAAGCCTTATATTTTTCTCTCCTCTTCATGGATATATAGCTGACATCGCCAAAGTTAAGTTTATATTCAAATCCCCGAACCTTATCAACAGAGGAGATAGGCTGAGTAACTTTTACTCTAACATATCTTCCAAGCATTTTGTACCTCCGTAAACTGTGCTGTACACACTATTGTTAATCTCTGACATTATACCTTTTTTTAGCATATCTTACAAGAAGTATTTTAACGATCATTGTATATTTACAGCCGATATGTTATTCTTTATAGTATAAAACAACATTGTTATTCGGGATGGTATTATGAGCATTCTCTACATAACGGATTTAGACGGTACCCTGCTCAATCCAAATATATGTGTGTCTGAGAAGACAAAGACAATTTTAAACATGCTTATAGAAAAAGGCATGCTTTTTTCTATCGCCACAGCACGAAGCCCTGCCTCGATCCGAGGTTTGCTGGACGGCATAGATTTAAGGCTGCCTGTCGTTTTGATGAACGGAGTGTTTTTGTACGATGTGAAACACCGTAAACCCATGCACCATTACTCCATTCCGGATGAACTTGCACAAAAAGCGCTGTCAGTTTTTCAAAAGGCCGACAAGTGCCCTTTTATGTATTTGTACGAACAAGGCTCTGGAATCGACCTTAATTTCACTGAGCTCAGGCTTGACATACACAATCAGTTTTACAATAAGAGAAAACCTCTGTTTGACTATCGAATTTTTAAGGTCGATCAATACGTTATCCCCAAAGATAAGGACGTAGTGTATTTTAACTTGATAGACCGTTATGAACAGCTGGCCCCGATATGCAGTGAAATATCCGATTACCCTGGTCTTGCTTGCGCGTTTTATTGTGACAGTTACTCTGAGTATTGGTTTTTAGAAGTGTTCAGTGACATGGCCAGCAAATCAGCCGGTGCACATATGATAAAGCGAATTTGCCGCGCTGATAAAATAGTATCTTTTGGGGATAATTTTAATGACTATGATCTGTTTTCCCGATCGGATGAGTGTTACGCTACAGGGAATGCAGTCGATGAGATAAAAGAGATGGCAACACAGGTCATAGGTGCAAATTTTGACGACGGAGTGGCAAAATATTTGCTTGAAAGATTTAAAAAGGATACCTTGTTTTGATCCATTATTTTTATTATCTTAACAAATGTTTATATAAGTATATGATAAACTTAACTACAGAATTATATTAGGAGCATTTATTTATTATGGGAAATTTATCAAACGCATATAAAAGGTCATTCTCCCTAGATAAAAATATAGAAGAAGAATTTTTCCAGTGCATAGATGACCTTATAAATCTAAAAGAGGTGCAAATCCTTGCTCAGTATGAGCAGCATGTTGATGTGGACCGGCTGCAGCACGTGTTGAGCGTTGCTTATCTGAGCTTTTTGGCATGCAAGAAACTGGACCTGTCATACAAATCCGCCTCCAGGGGCGCAATTTTGCATGACCTTTTTTATTATGACTGGCGATCAAAAGATGACAACAGCCACCGGCTCCACGGATACAGGCATCCTGGATTTGCCCTGCAAAACGCTCGTAAAATAGCCAGTCTTTCAAAACTTGAGGAAAATATAATTAAACGGCACATGTGGCCCCTTACCGTTATTCCTCCAAGATACGCCGAGTCCTTTATCGTCTCAATGGCGGACAAATACTGTGCAACCCGGGAAATACTAAATTCTTTTGCGGGAAAGTATAAA
>JAIRUF010000110.1 GCA_031254555.1 Oscillospiraceae bacterium
CCGAATATTTTGAGGGTCTTCCCGTATATCTTTCATGTAATATGGCATTGGCCAAGCATTTTCCCACCACAAAGAATAGCTATTGCGTAAAGATACAAATGGATGTTTATATACAAGACAGGGAGTCGGGCATAATAAGCGACTCTGAGATTTCCCATTTAAATATGCTTGAGAATACGATATCCGAGCGTATAGACGGGCTGTATGCCGGCAGGGGAATAGTGTGCGCAAAAGAATATGTGTTCTTTATGTATTATGTAAATCAAAAGAATGCATTTAGATCACGTGATATTTTTAACGCTCTGTCTGATTCTGCTTTCAGGCCGACGCAGACCGACATTATAAATGACCCCAACGGCAACGAATATGCAAAGTTTTTACTGCCGGATAAATATCAGCTTAAAATGATAGATACGAATGATATACTGAGAAAACTCTCGCGCTATGGAGACGACGGCACAAGGGCAAGGGATATAAAATATAAGCTGCTGTTTGAAAATAAGGACTCTATGGTCGAGTTCTCATCTCAGGCCTTTAAAAACGGATTTGAATATTATGATATGGTCCAGGAGAAAACGAAAGATAAGGTTCTACCTATATATAAATTAATAGTAAACAAACAGATGCCGTTTAACCCGGAGAAAGTCAACGAACAAATTAAATATCTTATGAAACTGGCAGAGGAACATGGCGGAGAGTATGTGTCTCTTGAAACAAATATCACCCATGAAGAGTATTAAATTATAAGGAGAATATATATGATAAATCAGCTTGATAAACCGGAAAGCGGAGAAGATATAGCTCTTGTTTCAACAACGATGGGAGATATAAAAATAAGGCTTTTCCCTCAGTATGCGCCAAAGGCGGTAGAGAACTTTGTGACACATGCGAAAAACGGATATTATGACGGACTTATTTTTCACAGAGTGATAAAGGATTTTATGATACAGGGAGGAGACCCTCAGGGCAACGGAACGGGAGGACACAGTATATGGGGCTCGTGTTTTGAAGATGAGTTTTCCGACCAGATACACAACCTTCGGGGTGCTTTGTCCATGGCGAACTCAGGTCCTGGCACAAACGGCAGCCAGTTCTTTATTGTGCATGCATCCAAGGTGGATCCAATGCTTATTCCCCAGATGGAGACGCTGAAAGACAGTGGATTCCCTCAGCATGTAGTAGATAATTATAAAGAGGTCGGCGGAACGCCGTGGCTTGATTTTAAACATACCGTTTTTGGGCAGGTATTTGAAGGTATGGATGTTGTGGACAAAATAGCAAATGTACATACAGGACCTAATGACAAACCCCAGAGCAACGTAAAAATTACGTCGATAGAAATTGCGAAGTTTTAATTTTTAGCGGTTACGGAGGTTAATTTAATGAGGATAGGTCATGGATATGATGTCCATAAACTTGCAGAAAACCGTAAGCTCATCATCGGAGGAATAGAAATACCGTTCGAAAAAGGGCTTTTAGGTCACTCAGATGCCGACGTTCTTCTGCACGCTGTAATCGACGCTCTGCTAGGAGCCGCCGCGCTAGGCGATATAGGTACCCTTTTTCCGGACGATGACAGCAGTTACAAGGATGCTGACAGCTTTAAGCTTTTACAAACAGTGACCAGAAAAATTGAAGAAAAAGGATACAGGCCCCACAACATTGATTGTACTATAATAGCGCAGCTGCCTAAAATGAAGCCCCATATACAAAAAATGAGGGAAAATATTGCAAGCGGCTGCAATTTGAGCGTTGATTTTGTAAATGTTAAGGCAACCACAGAGGAAAATTTAGGCTTTACAGGAAATGGGGAGGGAATTTCATCACACGCCGTTTGCACTATAGTAGATATTTAAAGTGGCCTGACTCTATGACATTGAAGTGAATTTTAAGAGGTGTGAGGGTAAAGTCAGACTGGCCTTGCGGGGAGCCCCCAAAACTCAAAAGGCACAAAAAGACAAGCTTTCAGGCTGTTTGGAAGGGTGTGCGCAGCTAACAGTTGGCGAGAAAAACTGCAAAAGGAGAATTAAATGGCTGACTTCATTCAGGGTTTCAATGGGTTTTGGTAGAAAGTTTTCAGCATTTTCAGCACATATAACTGGCTATCTGACACGCTGGATCTTCTACTTATAACATTCATAGTATATCAGGCTATAAAACTGATAAGGGATTCAAGAGCGCTGCTCCTTGCAAAGGGGCTGGGCTTACTTGCATTTATTTACTTAGTTGTAAGCCTGCTTGACATGCAGTCCAGCATCTACTTATTCAGGAAAATATTTGATAACATAATCATTATACTTATAATAATTTTCCACCCGGAGATAAGAAATGCGCTTGAGAGCATTGGGAGAAGCAGCCTTACAAACATATTTATTTTCCCCGGGAAATCAAGCGACAAATCAATACTCAGCAATGAGAGGAACCGTAAGGCGATAACTGCCGTATACAAGGCAAGCTCGGATATGAGCGACAATAAAATAGGAGCTTTAATAGTTTTTGAAAAAAACACGCCGCTAGGCGAGATAGTAGAGACGGGAACAGTTATAGGCGCCGAAATATCACAGGAAATCATAGGAAATATCTTTTATCCAAAATCACCGCTTCATGACGGTGCGGCTATTATAAGAGACGGCAATCTATATGCCGCAGGATGCATATTGCCGTTGACTGAAAATAAAGAACTCAGCAGTCAGCTTGGCACAAGGCACAGGGCGGCTTTGGGTATGAGCGAGCAAAGCGACGCTATGATAGTTGTTATATCAGAGGAGACGGGAGCCATATCCATAGCTCACAAGGGCGTGCTTTACAGGGATATATCTGACGGGGCGCTTAGAGAACAACTTAGCGAATACCTAATAGAGGATAAGAAAGGTACACAGGAAAACTTATTTAAAAGAATATGGGGAGGGGCAAAAAATGGGAAAAAATAAAAAAATCTCCTTCCAGGAATTACTGTACAACCCAAATTTTCTTTTAGTTTTTTCGGCTCTTATAGCGGTGTTTATCTGGATAGCTTTTACTCTAAACGAAAGTCCAGAGGTTGAAAGAGTTATAAAAGACGTCAAAATAGATGTGGATACAAGCATACCAGAGCAGTTGGGATATGAACTTTTCGGAACAGAGGAATTCAATGTTGATATAACGGTGAAGGGAAAAAGGTACCTTGTGGGGGACAATGTGCTCACAGCAGATGATATAAGCGTAACTGCAATAACAAGCTATATCAACTCAGCGGGCAGCTATTCTTTGCAGCTTATAGCCTCAACCGTTGACCCAAACGCGGAATATAAAATAGTTAACAAGTCTAAAGATTATATTGAGGTCTATCTTGACATTCCCAAAACGATAGAGATGAATGTGACTTCCAACATTAAAATAGCAGATAAAATTGTGTCATCTGACGAATATATTGCGGACACCGCGATACTGTCGTCGGATAAAGTGACAATCACAGGCCCCACAACAGAGGTAAATAAAATAGCCAAAGTGGAGGCACGTATAAACGTAGAAGAACCGCTTAGCAGCACCCAAACCTTTCCTGCAGAAATTCATATAACAGATAAAAAGGGCAATGAGGTGAGGCTGTTAGAGGTTGAGCCTTCTGTTGATGATATGACGATAACAATACCTGTTTATAAAAAGACAAGGCTTCCGGTATCTGTCGTCTTTGCAAATTCGCCGACAAGCTATATAAAGTCCCCGCTAAAAATAGTTGCAAGCCCCGCATTTTTGAATGTTGCTGTGCCGGAAGAGATGATAGGAGAACTCAAGAGCATAAGCGTGGGTACGATAAATTTTAATGACATTGCCGCCGGGAAGAACACATTTGAGTTTAACACTGCTGATATTCCAAGTTCGATGGTTTTAGACGAGATTGACAAGGTAAAAATAACGATCGATACGGGGAATATGACCAGCATTCACGGTACTCTCAGCAGCAGCAATATAACCATTGCAAATGCTCCTTCTGGAGTGACTGTGGTCGGCGAAAGCTTTGATAACATAGTTATAATAGGACCAAAAGAGGAGCTTGAAAAACTAAGCTCCGGCGATATTACGGCTGAAATCAATTTAGACGGTAAAACCCTGTCAGGAGGCTCACAAAAAGTAGATGCACAGATAATAATTAAAAACGGCAAATGCTGGGCATACGGCACTTATAAAATACCGATAAATATATCTACAGTATAATATAGATATATCAAAGCAAGGCTTTGTGTGTGCTTATTGGTATTGTTTAAAAAACTAGGCGGGGGAGAGGATTTTAGTGTATAAAAAAGTATTGGCACTTATAGCGGTTGTCGTTGTTATCGCCTCTCTTTTAGTTTTTACATTGACAAGGATAGGCACCATCAATGATATGATGAAGCCTCCTAAGCTTTACGGCGAAAATGCTCAAATGCAGCATGCTTTTGAGAACTCCATAAAAAACAAGAATGAGATTATACTAAAATATCCGACACAGGGTGACTACCGTTCCTCGTTTGTACTGCTTGACATGGTGGACGGGAAGTGGGAAAACGTAGCCAATATATCGGGATACGGCAATGAGGTAATATCCGTTGAGTTTGAAGATATCAACAACGATGGAATAAACGAGATTTTTATATCCTGGCAGCTGTATGAAAGCAAGAATAAGGTTGTAAGCATTCACAATGCTGAATCATCAGGGGAACGCTTAAGCGGACTTAGCATAATCGCCAATGAAACATATTCATTTATGAAACTGCTTGATTTGGATAACGACGGTCAAACAGAACTATTTATAACAAACTTTGACATATCGACCGACCAGCCAAGGGCCTATGCAAAACTATTTAAGATGGACAGGGAAAACAGAGTGAAGGTCATTGGAGAGGTAGGACTTGACAACTCAATTTCAGATTACCCTGCATTTAAAGTTGAATCTGATAATCACGGCAATATTTCATATATTTTTATTGACGCCAATAAGGGCGAGTTCGGCATGATAACTGAAGTGGTGTATTGGGACAGTGGGATATCAAATCTAAAAGCACCGTTTTTAGACAGTGACACTTTGACAAATATCATAACGCAGCGCACACCTGCAATAGCGTCTATGGACATAGACGATGATGGATATATTGAAATACCCAAGGAGTCAGATTCGCTCAATATTAGCTCTCTGAATTCGCCGGCGGACAATGAAATAGGCATAGGAATAACCACCTGGTATTCTGTTGTAAACGATCTGCTTGTGCCTAAAAAACATAGCTTTGTAAATTTTAATGACCTATATATACTGGGAATAGACGACGGAAAACTTAAAGATTCACTGCTTGCGTACAGAAATCTTAAGCAGAGAAAGCTAACCGTACACTCAAAGGGTAAAGACGGCAAAAGGCTTGGCGAGTTATTTTCGATAATCACAGTGGCGATTGGGGAGTGGGCCGAAAACCCGGCAGAAGGGTACTCGCTGCTTAGCCGGAATGACAATATTATTTATGCGTATAGGATAACAGATTTGGGTTCCAGATCTGGTGTGACTTCAGATATGCTTTCCAGAAATCTTAAAGTGATAAAATAGGGAGGGTTTGCAGTTGAAAAGGGTTCTTGTCGCCGAAGATGAAGATTCTATAAGAGAATTTATTGTAATAAATCTCAAGCGCAGCGGATATGATGTTGTTGAAGCAGCAAACGGCGCTGCAGCTTTAAGGGAGTATGACGAACATAACGGTGAATTTGATGTTGTTCTTTTGGACATAATGATGCCTGAGATAGACGGCATAGAGGTCTGCAAAAAGCTCCGTGAAAAAAGCAGCAATGTAGGAATAATAATGCTTACGGCCAAAACACAGGAAATGGATAAAGTCACCGGTCTTTTAGTTGGAGCTGACGACTATGTAACAAAGCCTTTTTCACCTGCCGAGCTTATGGCGAGGATAGACGCAAGCTACCGCAGGGTTGCCATTAATAAAGAGAACTCTCAGAAAGGCAAGGAGACGAAAGACATAGTAGAACTTGGGGATTTTGTGCTTGACATAAGGAGCCGTACTTTAACAAAGGCAGGCAAGCTTATTGATCTTACTCAGGTGGAATTTCAGATTATGGAGTACTTTTTCCAAAATCCCGGTGCTGCCCTTGACAGGACAGATATACTTAACCGGGTGTGGGGCAATTCATATTTTGGCGAGGAAAAGGTAGTGGATGTAAACATAAGAAGGCTGCGCATGAAAATTGAGGATGTGCCCTCAATCCCTAAGCACTTAGCGACAGTGTGGGGCCTTGGATACAAATGGATAGTTTAGTTTAAACATATTTAAAACTTTGAACCGCAGCAAGAGGTGATATTGTGAGGCTTAGCGGAATAACAAAAAGATGGATATTAAATACACTTCTTTTAATAATAATAATGCTTATAATATTTATTACCGCGTTTATTGTTATAATGAGGTCATACTACTATAACTCCGTAAGCCTTAAGCTTAGCTCGCAGTATTCTGACAGCGTAGCGAATTTTTTCTCACTGTATACGACGGGAACGGATTTAAGATTCGAGGAAGGCGCAAGGGAGTTTGCAAGGATATTTACTCAAAAGGATATAATTGAAGTTTGGGTAAT
>JAIRUF010000171.1 GCA_031254555.1 Oscillospiraceae bacterium
AAAAGGCGCTGGAAAAATTGTTTGAGATGGGATGCAGCTTATCGGGAAACGACGAGCAGTCTTTTTACCGTATTCTTGAGAGAAGCGCCGAGTCAATGGACGACGGAGACAGGGAAGACAGATATGATGGAGATGAATAAGAAAGGGTTTTTCCCGTTTTCAAAAAAACAATTGACGGTGCTTTGCTGGTGGTGTGAGAAGAGTCAATTTAAAGACAAGGACGCGATCATCTGCGACGGCGCGGTGCGAAGCGGAAAAACTCTGTGCATGTCGCTTTCCTTTGTGCTGTGGGCTTTCTACAGGTTTGACGGCGAATCCTTCGCAATATGCGGAAAGACAATTGCCTCGCTGAAGCGTAATGTCGTCACCCCCATTCTGCCAATATTGAGTGATTTGGGGTTTTCATGCAATTATAAGACCTCGTCAAATGTTGTAGAGATCAAAAAAAACGGCGTAAAAAACAGGTTTTATATCTTTGGCGGAAAAGATGAATCCAGTGCATCCTTGATACAGGGGATAACCCTTGCAGGCGTCCTGCTTGACGAAGTGGCCCTTATGCCGCGCTCTTTTGTAGAACAGGCGATAGCAAGGTGCTCGGTTGACGGCTCCAAGTTTTGGTTTAACTGTAATCCGGAAAATCCGTACCATTGGTTTTATGAGGAGTGGATAAAAAAATATAAGGAAAAAAACAGCCTTTACCTGAAATTTTTAATGAGCGATAACCCGTCTTTGTCACAGAACATGATAAACAGGTATAAATCCCTGTACAGCGGAGCTTTTTACGACAGATTCGTATTGGGTAAGTGGGTGGCGGCCTCGGGCCTTGTATATCCGTTCTTCGGCGATAAATGCATAGAGGAAAGCCCTCCTATGCACTGCAGTGAATATTATATTTCGTGTGACTATGGCATTGTAAATCCGTCGTCGTTTGGGCTTTGGGGAAGACATGGCGGCACATGGTATAGGACGCGGGAATATTATTTTGATTCGCGGGCAGCAGGGCATCAGAAAACGGACGAGGAGTACTACTCGGACCTGTGCGAGCTTGCGAACGGCCATGACATAAGCGCCGTTATCGTCGACCCATCAGCTTCAAGCTTTATGGAGTGCATTAGAAGACATGATAAATTTGAGGTTTGGCCGGCCAACAATGACGTTAAGGAGGGCATACAAAAAGTAAGCGACGCCCTCAAGGGGGGCCAGTTCAAAATATGCGCTCAGTGCAAGGACAGCATACGGGAATTTTCGCTTTACAGATGGAATGACAAGGTTGCGGGGGATTGCCCCCGCAAGGAAAATGACCATGCCATGGACGATATCAGATATTTTGCAGCAACGTTACCTCAAAAAAATGAAGACAGCTTTGCCTGTATTGCTGCCTTTAGATACTGAGCACAATTTTATTAAGGAGGAATGAAGTTGGGACTTATTAAAAAACGGGCAACACAAGAACCGGCCGGCACACACAGCGTACAGACAAGCAGAGATACAAAAAACCCTTTTTGCGTGCTTGACACCTACTCTCCGCTCAAAGATTCCCAGACACAGCTGTATACGGCACTTCGTGAAGCGGTGCCGATAATTGACGCCGCGATATTTAAGCTGGTGAGACTTATAGGCGGCTTTAAAATTACACTTGACGATCAAAACGCACAGGAGGAAATAGCCTATTTTTTGGAGACGGTGCAGGTAAACGGCACCTCATATGGCATACACTCTTTTATTTCAAGCTATTTTGAGCAGCTTTTGACCTTTGGTACGGCTGTTGGGGAAATTGTCACCGCAAACGCGCAGGTGGCGGCTCTTTATAATGCGGAGTTATCCTGTATAGAACTGCAAAGGGGGGATACGCCGCTGGATATAAAAATATGCAATACCGCAAGCGGAACACCGGTTCCCGTTAAATATCCGAACCTTATTTTGATCTCCCTTTTAAACCCCACGGCAGGAAGGATATGCGGCAACTCACTGCTTAAAGGGCTGCCGTTTATAAGCTCTGTTTTAATTAAGATATACAACACAATAGGAATAAACTGGGACAGGCTGGGGAATGTGCGTTTTGCCGTGACTTATAAACCCTCCAATGAATCTGTTGACAAGACCTTTGCAAAACAGAGAGCCATGCAAATGGCAAAAGAGTGGGGCGAGGCAATGCACGGAGACGGTGTCAGGGATTTTGTGGCGGTCGGGGATGTTCAAATTAAAGCAATAGGCGCAGACAACCAAATCCTTGACAGCGAAGTGCCCGTAAGGCAGATACTTGAGCAGATAGTGGCAAAGACAGGTCTGCCTCCGTTTATGCTGGGACTTACCTGGTCCTCAACGGAGCGGATGTCATCGCAGCAGGCGGATGTTTTAACCAGTGAGCTTGAGGCTTACAGAAGGCTGTTAAATCCGGTTATCTTCAGGATTTGCGATACGTTTTTGCGGCTGAAAGGATGTGACGCCAAATTTAAAATTGAGTGGGACGACATAACATTACAGGATGAAGTTGAACTATCTAAGGCCAAGCTTTACAATGCCCAGGCAGACAAGATAAACGCGGAGCTTAACATTTTATTAAACGGCTCGCAGATATAAGGGGATGATTTTGATAAAAAAGGATTTTTTTAGCAATGTGGATATAAGCGCTGTGACTGATATAGATATAGA
>JAIRUF010000042.1 GCA_031254555.1 Oscillospiraceae bacterium
CATAATCTGTCCTTTCCTTCTTTTACAAGGCGGGCAATATCCGCCGAATGAGCACACAAATCAGTGACCGGACGGATGTCTGGCATATTCCGGTAAAAAGCTATTTCCCTTTGACGTCCCGTTAAAATCAACAAATGCCAACAGCGGGTTCATTTAAGTTTTTTCAAAAACTCATCAGGTGAAATTATCGGAACAGAAGACTCCTCACGTAAAAATGCCTCATCACGGGTTACGATAAAATCAACCCCTGCCTTTTTAGCACAAACTACAACAAGTGCGTCTTCAAAATCGTCTATTGGAAGAGATAAAGCGTTAATACAATCTTCTTGCGTAATAGAAACCACCTTATAATTTGCCAATAAGTAATTGAGCGCAATTCGCGCCGAATGGGAATCCCTCACTTTGTTGTAGAGATAAAAAATGTCCGTTACAGCGTTTGCTGTAAAACAACACGTTATTTCACCATTTTGTGACCGCAGAAGAATATCTTTTGCTGCTGTGTCAAAGGGCTGTCGTTCCTGTAGAGCATCCATAATAACATTTGTATCAAGCAAAATTGTCATTTTGTCAGCCTCTCCGTTCTAACATCATCAAGGTCAATATCTCCCGGAAGTGTTCCGAATAACTGCTCAACAGATGTTATTCTATCCGGGATTTTTTTTAAGTACCATGGTTCTTTATCAAAACGCACTATTTTTGCAGCTGGTTTTCCGTATTTGGTTATAACAATATCTTCTGTTTCGGCCATATCAACATATTTTCCTACATTTACCTTTAAATCGGTTAAAGCAACAAACATAGTTTATCATCTCCTTAATTATAAATTTAAACACTTATATTATATCCATTTCGGTGCGAATTTGTCAATAAATTCGGTGCGATTTGTACGCATATTTAAAAAGTGCTATCAGCAGAAAATCTGCTTGCAAAAATACAAAAGGTGCCGTTTACTGGTCACCCTTGTCACAAGAATCCCAGGTGGTATGCGTATTTCCGTTTTACATCCTTTTTACATTATCTTATTTATTGTCCCCCATGCCGTGCGTTCCATTTCATAGCTTTTTTTAAGGGCGGGACGATAATCATCGCTAAAGCGGAGCCAATCAAGGCCGTTATAAGCTGCGGCCAAGTCATCATCGCGCTGATCAAGGTGCTTTGCTTCCCGGGCAGGCCCATCATGGGCAGCGCAATAGTGACCAGCCCGATCCACAAAAAGGCCATATGTATAACGCTGGCAGCCGTCATTCCCGCTGCCGCAATGGTTTTTCTTTTTACATCAGGTGAAATAATGAAATTGCGGATAAGCCAAACCAAAACCACAAGGACTATATTGCCTATCACGATAAACGGTGCTACAGCTATAGGCGGCCCAATTTGGAAAAACACCGCGAAAAACGGAGAAATTACTGAAATCGTCAGTCCGCAGCTAAGCCCGATCACCAGGACGCTGGTAAAAAGTATCAAGTTGACCAGTGAGCCTGTGACAAGTTGGCTGAACGGACGGGTGACAAACTGAATTATGATCAGCAGCGCAAGCATCACGGCTGTTTGGGTGATATAAAGGGTTCTGCGGTACTTCATTGTGATTCCCCCAATTCCAATTTTGATATTGCGGTTTTTACCAGGGTGTCCGGCAGGCGACCGAGTTTGCCGGTGAATGTGTTGATCTCGTCAAGTTCACCGCAAACAGTGATCGAGATAACGGCAATATGTGAGTGCCCGTTGTCAAACGGGATGCCCATGCGCCCCCTTACAATGCTGTGAAAATCAGAGACAAGCTCGTTGAAAGCCTGCTGTGTGCCGGCCGGCGATTCCAGAATCGCGCTGATGATGGCTACGCGTCGCATAGAATAAATCCTCCTTTAAAAAATAAATGCCGCGCCCCGAAAGGCACGGCACTCTCTATCTGTAATGAGACTGTACGCGCTTTCGGATCAGGTCGCCCTTTTCCGTCAGCCGGGACACGATAAACTCTCCGGGCAAGAACTCTTGCTGACTCGCCCGAAAAGATCTTTTTTAAATTATACCCGATCAATTCGTAAAAATCAATTTCATTTTATGCTTAAAGCCGCGTCTGTCAAAGGTCGCGTTTGCTATGACAAGTCACCTTTAGTTTCTCTTCCCTGGGTGCGGTTTACAAAATTATATCAAGGATGTATTATGAAACGCAGAAATCAATTAGGGAGGCAGAAACTGTGAATTTCGGAGGGCCAGGTCCGGGAATGGGCCGCGGAGGCGGATATGGCAGAATGATGAGGGGAAACATGAGCGAAACGGAGAAGGCTCAGCTGCCCAAAATCACAAAAAAGCTGGTATTCCGGTCATTTAAATATTTGCTTCCATATTGGAAGCAGTTAGTAGTCGTAGTAATAACAATTATAATAACTTCAATCTTAAGTCTCATACCTTCAATCATCACGGGCAAGATTATTGACGACGGATTTCTGGGCAAAAACTTCACTTTGATTCTGCAGCTGATATCGCTGTCCTTCGGAGTGCTGGTGGCGTCAAATCTGGTAAGTGTGCTGCAAAGCTATGTAAATACCTGGGTATCACAGCATATAGTTTATGACATGAAAAACGAGATGTACAGACATCTTGAGTACATGTCACAGAGATTTTTTACCGATGAGCACCAGGGCGATATAATAACCAGGATGACCAGCGACATTGACGGGGTGAAAACCGTTATAAGCGGAACGCTCACCAGCATTTTCAGCAATGTTATAATACTGGTGACCACGGTGGTGGCGCTGTATTATAAAAACTGGATCCTGGCTACGGTGGGAATAATAATTGTACCGCTTTTCATATTACCCACAAAAAAGGTGGGTAAGAAGCGTTTTGACCTTGTAATGCAGATGCAGCAACAACAGGACTCTATGAACCAGATTTTAAATGAAACTTTGAGTGTAAGCGGCTCATTGCTGGTAAAAATTTTTACCAGAGAGGAGAAAGAGTACAACAGGTTTGAAAAGGTAAATAAAGATATAACCAAGCTGAACATAAAAGAAAGTATTGTGGGAAGATGGTTTATAATGAGCATAGGGATTTTTACAAATATGGGTCCCATGCTCATCTATCTGGCGTCGGGAATACTCATGCTGAAAATGGGAGTTTCGTCCCTTACGGTAGGGGACATAGGCGTCATGGTAGCGCTTATCTCAAGAATGTACGGGCCGGTAAATTCGCTTTTTAACCTACAAATTGATGTTACCCGCTCTATGGCTCTGTTCCAGAGAATTTTTGTCTATTTTGACAAACCAAACGATATCCAAAATAAACCGGATGCGCTTGTATTAAAGGATATAAAAGGGGATATAAGTTTTGAAAATGTATGCTTTTACTACACCGAGGAGCTGCCTATCCTTAAGAATGTGTCTTTTAAAGTTGATAGCGGTACGATTGTAGCCATTGTGGGGCCTTCCGGCGCAGGGAAATCAACTATTATAAATTTAATTCCCAGGCTTTATGATGCGGTAAGCGGCAGTGTAAAAATTGACGGGATCGAAATTAAAGATATGGACATGTTCTCTCTCAGACGCCATATAGGATATGTATCCCAGGACACGTATCTTTTTAACGGAACCGTAAGGGAGAATCTTTTATATGCAAATGACGAAGCCACCGACGAACAGATTATCGACGCCTGTAAACGTGCTCACATACACGACTTTATCAATTCTCTGCCGGATAGATATGAAACAATGGTGGGAAACCGCGGCCTGAAACTTTCAGGCGGTGAAAAACAACGTATTTCAATAGCAAGGGTCATTTTAAAAGACCCCCAAATTCTCATTTTGGATGAAGCCACAAGTTCTCTTGATTCTATATCTGAAAGCTATATTCAGCAAGCAATAGAGCCGCTTCTGAAAAACCGAACCAGCGTTGTCATTGCCCACAGGCTTTCAACTATTATGGCATCGGATATGATTATTGCCGTAATGAACGGTGAAATTGTCGAACAGGGCAAACACCATGATTTGTTGGAGAAAGAGGGCATTTACAAGGAGTTATATGAAACTCAGTTCCGGCAGGCCATTGAAGATGCAAAAAAACAGTATTAACTTGTTTTTACCGGAATAAAATATTAAAATTAATATCAGCATATAAATATAATAGATGTGTTTGTCCAAAAAAAGTTTAAAGAAACGGCAGGGAGAAAAAGTGCCCGATGAAAGAATAACGCTCTCAAAAAAAAGAAATAAAGAAGTGCGTGAAAAAAGGCAGGATAATCAGAATGGTGATGATCCAAAAGCAATTTACAGAATAAAAAAGAGCCACAAGCGCAGAAATTTAATTATAGTTTTATGTGTTTTTTTACTTATCGTGGTATTTTTTGTTTATGAAATAAGGGACAATAGGAGACTGACCATTGACAGGATAACGGTGACCGATGCTAATATTCCTGAAGCTTTTGATGGTTTTAAAATATTGCAAATTTCAGATTTATATGAAAGTGAATGGGGTTTTGAACAAGAGAGGCTGGTAAAATTTATAAACAGCATAGATTATGATATTATTGTTATGACAGGTGATTATTTAAGAAATCCAAGTTCGGATAATTTTGGACCTGTTTTGGATTTGCTTGAAGGGTTGGATAAATCAAAGCCTGTTTATTATATATTGGGAGACCGTGATTATCAACCAGACGGAGTGAGCCTTAAAGATTATCAGTGGAAGTATGAACTCTTACCAGGGTCAAAGACGCCGCTTCAAGAGGCTATGGAAGCTGAAGGTGCAATTTATGTATATCCTATACAAAAAGTTGAGAAGGACGGAGAAAGGATATATCTGACAGGAAGAAAGTACAAATCAAAGCAATTTGACGACGCAGATTTTGATATTGAGCAGGATTATGTTATTCAAGTATTACACAAGCCTGTTGATTATGATGTAAAAACCAGATTGAGTGATATGAACAGCAGGGGTATACAGGAAATAGATTATAACCTTTCACTGTCTGGCCATACATTAGGAGGACAATATAGGCTTCCTATCCTGGGAGCGCTTTATGCCCAGGATAAAGGTATTTTTCCGGATGAAAAGTATACGGATGGTTTGCACAAAGACAGCGATGGCAGGTACAACTATATTTGTGCCGGCTTAGGAGCAGCAGGACCTGATTGGCAAAGGTTCCGTCTTTTAGACCCGCCGCAGGTAGGTCTGAT
>JAIRUF010000046.1 GCA_031254555.1 Oscillospiraceae bacterium
AAGGGCAGTGTCAGACTTTGAGGACGAATTTCAGCAGGCGCTTACAAACCAAAAGTTGTGTGAAAATCTTGAAACCTTGTTTATGCTGGCAAGTGCTGAGAATATGTTTTTAAGCTCAAGTGTGGTTAGGCATATAGGCGCTTTGGGCGGTGACATATCTGCGTTTGTCCCGCAGGCGGTTCATGACGATATATTGATAAGGTTAAGAAAGGGCGGTAAATAAAAATGAGTATAGAAAGTTTTCTTGACAAGTTAGATGATATTCTTGAGAATGGCAAATCAATTGCGTTTTCGTCTAAGCTTATGCTTGACGCGGAAGCTATAAGGACGGCGATTGAGGATATTCGTTTAAATATGCCTCAGGAAATTCAACAGGCGAAAATGATAGCTAATGACAGGAAAGAGATATTAAACAAGGCAAAGGATCAGTCTGAAACCCTCATCAACCAGGCGGAAGCTAAAAGTAGGGACACTATTGCGATAGCTGAAAAAAGACGACAGGATATTTTAAATGATTCAAATCAAAAATCAGAAGAGACCATAAAAGGTGCAGATACAAAGGCCGCCGACATATTAAAAAACGCTGAGGAAAAGGCAAAGTCAATATTAAAAGAAGTGGAACAAAAGGCGATTGAGCTTGTGGATGAAAATGTTATTTTAAAGACCGCTAAGGCACAGGCACATGATTTGCTGACAAACGCGCAAGCCAGATCTGACGAGATGCTTACATCTGCAAGGGCTGAGTCTGAGAGAATGGTAAGGGAAAACACGGCTAAAGCCGAGGAGATACTGGACAGTGCTACAAAAGAAGCACAGGAAAAAACATCAAGTGCTGACTCGGCTGCCAATGAGATGATGCAGCACTCTAAAAAATGGTCCGCCGAAATTAAAACGGCTGCAAGCGACTTTGTAACTTCTATAATGTCAGACGCTGAAAAAAGTTTGTTGCAAAGTTTGCAGGAAGTAAAAAATGTCCAGACAAGCATAAATGCTTCGATAAATAAAAAAAATTAAAATCTTTTAACGGATATGCTGAAAAGCTGCCCGTTTTTTACTCATTATTTTTGAAGTCCCGGCATAGTAATTAACGGGTGATAGAAATGTTTGTATATTCAGTAAAATCTTCAAAAATCAAAGTAATACTCCTAATAGCGCTGTGTATCCTGGCCACCACCGCATTTTTACTGGCGTCGGGCATGGACAATAAACCGAGCAGCAAGGACGGCATAAATCTCAAAGCGAGTGATGCCGAGGAAAGAGTTGCGTTCCTCTCTCAGTTTGGATGGGAGTTCACACAGGATCCCATAGAGGTCTCAGAAGTTATAATACCCGCCGAATTTGACGAAACGTATGAGGCGTACAATGACATTCAAAAGGAACAAGGCTTTGACTTAAGCCGATACAAGGGACTTCGGATCAAACGGTGGACATATGAGATCAAAAATTATCCCGGGTATCCCGCAGACAGCGGCTTTATAAGGGCAAATGTACTTGTATATGACGGTTTGGTAATCGGAGGAGACGTGTGTTCGGTCGAGTTGAATGGATTTATGCACGGCTTTGAGCGGCCTCAGGCGCAGAAAACAACAAAAGCTAATTCTTAGAATAAATAAACTAAAAAAACAGCGGATGATTGAACTCATCCGCTGTTTTTCCTATCTTAAAATAAATCTGTATTTTAGATTAAAATAATTTTATTACTTAACTCTAAATAATAAGAATGTTTTTGTAATAAATAAATAATTTTGTGTTTGTAACATTTTTTACTATAAGACACAAATTATGTAATTAAATGTTAAAAAAACTCAAAATATAGTGTAATAATATTGAAGTTAATAATTACCATTGATAAATTATACAAACGCATAAAGCTCGGTTTTTGTTAAGATATTTGTTAATTATATATATACTTTTTTATTAATTTCACACTTTTTATAATCTTTTTTAAAATTTATTTTAAAAAAGATTGAAAAAAGCATCTGAATTGTGTAAAATGTATAAAGGAATGTTTGTCATAATGTATAAAATTAGCACAAAAAAAGAACAACTATTAAGGGGTGATATTTTATGTCAAACAGATTATTTCAAGGTATTATACATCAGATGAGGGATGCTATTGATAGAACGGTAGGAGTTATTGATGAGAGCGGCACTATAATATCGTGCAGTGACCTTGGGCGCATTGGCGAGATGCAGGCTTCTAATATAGCCGAGATATTTGCAAGCGGCGACATAACACGTCTTAGAGGCAATACATATCTTACATTTGGGTCACATCTGCGTCATGAATATGCAGTGTTTGTTGAGAGGGAAGATGATCTGGCGGCAAAATATGCCAAGGTTATTGCTCTTTCGCTTAGTAATATAAAGCAGTTTTATGATGAAAAATATGACAGAAGCAATTTTATCAAAAACATAATTATGGATAATATCCTTCCCGGTGATATTTACTTAAAGGCAAGGGAACTCAGATTTAACAACGATGCGTCCAGGGTTGTACTTCTTATAAGAATAACAGGGAATGAGGATTCGTCGATATTCGATGTCATTCAAAACCTGTTTCCGGATAAAAATAAAGATTTTGTAATCAATATCAATGAAACAGACATAGCACTTGTCAAAGAAGTTCGTACAAACGTTGACCCAAAAGACCTTGAAAAGCTTGCACTTTCAATATCAGACGCTCTGAGTACGGAGTTTTACAGCAGGTCGCTTGTAGGAATCGGGACGACAATTACAGGGATAAAAGATCTTGCAAAGTCATTTAAAGAGGCCCAGGTAGCCTTAGAGGTAGGTAAGGTTTTTGACACGGAGCGAACCATAGTAAGCTATGACAATTTGGGCATGGCAAGGCTTATTTATCAGCTCCCTAACACCCTTTGCGAAATGT
>JAIRUF010000102.1 GCA_031254555.1 Oscillospiraceae bacterium
AGGTCGAAATGTTGGCTCCGGAGATAATTTCAGGCAAGCGTCAAATGTTTAAGGGAGTCAGTGCAAATGTTGACTTCTTCAGCGGATTTGCATATACGATGCTGGGGCTTCCGCCAGAGCTTTACACCCCGATATTTGCAATGGCGCGTATAGCAGGGTGGAGCGCACATAGAATTGAAGAGCTTATAAACGCAGGCAAAATTATACGCCCCGCATATAAGAGCGTTTCAAAACAAAGAGGATATATAAATATGGAAGACAGAAAATAAACAACAAAGAGCGTCAAAGTTTACCTTTGACGCTCTTTATGTGCAAAATAACAGTGCAGCTTAGATTATAAGCTGCACTGTTATTGTTTATCAGATTTTTAAATCTTAATCAGATTCTTCGTCTTTCTTCTCCGTCCATACCTGAAGAATTACTTTTGTTCCCTTATCGTATTTTGTGCCGGCGTTTCTGTTGGCGGATGCAACTGTTCCGCCGGTAAACTCACCGGTGTTTTCCTTGTCTACTCTGCTGCAGACAAATCCCAAAGCAGTCAAAATATTATTTGCCTCTTCATAAGTCTTCCCGGTAACGTCAGCAAATTCAATTTGAGTAACGCCTTTGCTGACGACGAGCTGAATCTCAGAACCGATTTCAACTTCAGTTCCGGCTGCTATATTCTGAGAGATGATGTAACCCGACTTTACGGTTTCGCTGAACTCCTCTACCTTTACGAAAGTGAAATTTGTTGTGTACAAGCGTTCGTTTGAAACAATTTCAAAGGTTAGACCTTCAAAATCCGGAACGTGCGTTTTGGTCTTACTTACAGTTGTGCCAGTTGTATTTCCGGGCCCCACAGTAGAACGGTCTTTTAACAATGCGAACCAAACTATCATAAAAATAAGTATACATGCCGCAAAAAATATTGCGCCTGCCTTTAAAGCCGTAGATACGGTTGTATTCTTTTTAGCCTTTTCTCTTACGGGCTGCGGCTTTGGCTTTTCGTCCAATTGTGTAAGTCCGCTGGTATTTGATAAAACAGCTGAAGGTGAAGCTGAAAGCTGGTTTCTGAAATCATCCACATTTTTAATTCGGTCGGCTGGGAGTATCTGCAGAGCGTTTATTAGAGCGTTTATAACATAGGCGGGAATCTGCTCGGCAAATCTGCCGGGAATCATCATTTTATCGTTTGTGGCTCTTGAGGCGGCATCTAGAGGAGTGCTGCCTATAAGCGATCGGTAAATAACCGCTGCGAACGCATATATATCAGTCCACGGTCCCTGCTGATCATTAAATCCTTCGTACTGCTCTATTGCCGCATAGCCAGAAAACAGCTCCGGGTTTAGATCACTGCTCTCTGATCGGACCTGTGGTATGCTAAAACCTGAAATGCGCATTTTTTTATCTTTGCCTATTAAAAGTGTGGTGGGCGATATTCCCCTGTGAACTATCCCAGCTGAGTGCAAAGTCGCAAGAGTTGATAAAACAGGCATGAATAAAGCCCGAGCATCAGACCATGAAATATAGCCTGTTGTGCTGGACAAAAGATAATCGCGGAATGTAACGCACTCCATATGCTCTGATACGGCGTATGCAGTACCATAATCTTCAACTATGTCAATAACAAGTATGAGAGAAGAAAGTCCGCGCATTCTCGCAAGCTTACGCCATAGGTCTAAAAAGCCGGCCATGCAGTCCCTGAATATATTTTCCATTCCGGGAATAGCTTTTATGCCAAGACCGGATGAGTCACGAACGGCGATATTGTCAGGAATGAACTCCCTTACAACAACCTGGGTTTTGCGCTCAATATCCCAGGACATATATGACGCGCCGTCACCGTTGTACTCCAAAAGGGCACCTATTAGATACCTGTTAGCGACAATGGTCCTCATAGGAAGATATGGCAAAAGTTGCGGAGAGTCATTATGAAATCCACAATACGGGCATTGTTCGGTGTTATATGAAAGCTCACGCATACAGTGCATACAAAGGTTATCATGATTAGACATTTATATCTCTCCTGTAATTTGCCAAGGGTGGTGATTTACGCATTGAGCAGATACGATCTTTAAAAATAAATTGTGCTTTATTATATTATGTTAGTATTAAGTTCAAAATATGATACCAAATATAAGATATATTTGTCAAGTTCGCTGAGCGGATACAATATATACAGGCCTAAACGCCTTTGTAGTCTTTGGGGATGAACGCCTAGAACTTAAAATACACGCAAAAAAATGCAGGGATATCCCTGCATTTTTAAAGCTTTATTAAAAAATCTGTCAGGCAGCACTGCCATTATAATTATCCGACATGCAAATGCCGGTTGAATGAAGAGAATGCGCCGTGACAGATTCGGCCCAGCCATTTGAAATGAAGGTATTAATCGTCATGTTTTTGCGAACCTTGTGTATGTACACTTTGAACAGCCTTATCCATTTATCCTCAAACTTAATAAATTTGTCCTCATGCAAAAAGCCATAGGCTAAAAGAAGCACAAGAGCTATTTGAAAAAGGGTTATCAATATAAAAGTTGCAGACATATAAACATCCTCCCAATCCTTAGAACATTTGTTTATCTGAGTATAGTATAACCAAGTTTTTTTAAATTGTCAAGACAAATGTTCGTTTATTTTTATGAAAATTTATTTCTCCTTGTGAATCTATTATATTGATATAATAACACAATATATTGTTGCGGTCAACGAATGCAGACACAATTTACATTAAATTTATAAAAAATAAAAAGTGACATTAAAAGACAAATTTTAAAAATTATTTAGAAAACAACCATGGAAGACTGTGAGAGAAAACATGTTAAGAGGAATTAAACGGGTTGTGTATTTAGAGACAGTCAAGTAATTTTTCTCTGTACGGCACTGCTAAAGCCGCAGGTTTACACCTGCGGCTTGGACTAATTATAAAAAATGTTATACATCTTCACCGACATTTTCCCAGTTATGCCAAACATTTTGAACGTCGTCGTTGTCCTCGAACATATCAAGCATTTTTGACATATTTTTAATGTCGTCAGGATTTGTAAGAGGTACGTATGTAGACGGGATATAGTCTATTTCGGCAGAGGCGATGTCATATCCTTTTATTTCAAGTGAATCCGTAACAGCACTGAAGTTGCCCGGCTGTGTTCTGACTTCAAAGATTTCCGGCTCATCGGTTAAAAAGTCAACCGCACCAGCTTCAAGTGCGTCCTCCATAAGGGTTTCCTCATCTATACTTCCGCGCTCTATGATTATTACACCCCATCGCATAAACATATATGAAACGCATCCGGATTGCCCCATATTTCCTCCGTATTTATCAAAATAATGACGCATTTCAGCGGCTGTCCTGTTGCGGTTGTCTGTCAAAGTCTCAACTATGACAGCGATTCCGGAGGGGCCATATCCTTCATATACTATTTCTTCAAAATTGTCTGCACTGCCGTCGCCGGAAGCTTTTTTTATAATTCTCTCGATATTGTCATTGGGGACATTGTTACTTTTAGCCTTTGCAATAATGTCTTTAAGCTTTGCGTTGATACTTGGATCCGGTCCCCCTGACTTTACCGCAACAGATATTTCACGTCCTATTTTTGTAAAGATCTTGGCGCGCTGCGCGTCGGTTTTCTCTTTCTTATGTTTGATAGTGCTCCATTTTGAATGCCCTGACATATTGGTAAACCTCCGAGTCTTAAGAATCCATAATGTAATATATAATAAATCTACATATTATTCAAGTATCGGTCATATGCTTTCTTCCTGCAAAAATCCCTGCCCCCAAATTTCACCGACCTCAGATACAATCATAAAAGGCTGCTCGTCGAATTGTTTTATTATTTTGGACAAGCTGGAAACCTCATTGTTGCGAACAGCGCAAATGAGCATATATTTATGCTTTCCGGTATATCCTCCTTTTATATCGACAATGGATACGCCTCGAGTAAGATCTTTGGTGATGGCGTTCGCTATTTCTTGGGCGTTGTCGGTAAACACCATCAGCATTTTACCGCGGCCTGTACCGTATAGCACATAGTCAATCACTCGGGAACTTACAAATATAATTATAATGGCGTACAAAGCACTTTCTAGGCTTTTAAAGACTATACCGGAAGCGCTTACGACAAAAAGGTCAGACAGCATAATAATGCGTCCCATCGACATATGCGGCCATCTGATCCTCATAAGCTTTGCCAGAATATCAGTTCCGCCGGATGTTGCTCCGCGCAAAAATATCATTGCAAGCCCCGCGCCGGACAGCACACCGCCGAAAAGTGACGCTAAGAGCCTGTCATCGTTATACGCGGGAAGAAAGGTTGAGGAGATATCTATTAATACGGACACAGCCACAGTGACGGCTATGGTTTTAACAATAAACCTCATTCCGAGCCGGCGCCAGGAAATAACCATAAGAGGGGCGTTTAAAACAATTAATGTCACTCCGACGGGGAAATCCCAAATAAAGTTTAAAATGGTGGCAATACCTGAAAAACCGCCGGGCGCGATTTGATTTGGAATAGTAAAGGTATTGAGAGCCACGGCGTAAATACAAGCGCCCAGCCCGCATATCAGAACATCCAAACAAAATGTGGTTATTTTTTTACTCATCTGTCTTCCTCCAGTTTTCGGAGATTATGTAGAAGAGTTCGCGCAGACGATCCATGCGGCCGCATAGGTAAAGATATCCGAAGAGAGCCTCAAGTCCCGTGGCGTAGTGATAGCTTGAGGATGACATATTTTTTGGAACGTTTTTGGTTTTTGCGTTGCGTCCCCTTTTGAAGAT